>BBBN01000352.1 GCA_001311585.1 Thermus sp. JCM 17653 | reverse complement strand
CCGGCCCTCCAGGTCAGGGCGTACACCCCCATGATCCCGTCCCCGCAGGCGTCCACGCAGCGGCGGCAGTTCACGCACTTGGCGTAGTCCGGAGGAAAAAGGGGTTGTCCCGGAGGCTTCCCGCCCCTTCCGCCCCGCCACCTCCCCCCAGCGCTCCGGCTTCGCCCCGTATGCTTCCATAAGGGCTTGGAGGTCCGGGGCCAAGGAGAGGTCGGTGGTGAGGGCGAGCCACTCCAGAAGGGTTTTGCGGTAGGCCCGAAGCGCCTCGGTTTCCGTGCGCACCTCCATGCCCTCCCGGGCCCGGGTGGCGCAGGCGGGCAGGAGGCGCCGTCGGCCTCCACCAGGCAGAGGCGGCAAAGCCCCTGGGTTTCCGTGTGGGGGTGGTGGCAGAGGGTGGGGACCTCGGCCACCTCCAGAAGGAGGGCTCCCTCCCTGGCCTCCACTTCCTTCCCGTCCACCTTAAGCCGCACCTTCCACCTCCAAAAGGCTCTGGTAGGCCCAGTAGGCGCTCTGCCCTAGGCCGCAGAGGCTCCCCTTGAGGTGCGGGCGAGGTCCTCCAAAAGCCCTGGGTTCCGCTCCTTGCGCCTTACCATCTCCACCTGCACCGCCGTGCCCAAGGGGCAGGGGAAGCACTTGCCGCAGGACTCCTCCTGGAAGAACTGGGCGAGGCCCAGGAGGACCTCCCAGAGGTCCGCCCCCTTCCCAAAGGCCACCACCGCCCCCGCCCCCAGGGGAAGCCTTTCCCCAAAGCGCAAGGGGAAGGCCCAGTCCCCGGGTGAAGACCCCGGCGGCCCCGCCCAGAAGGACGGCCTTCAGGGCCATGGGCTCTCCTCCTGCCCGGCGCAAGGCCTCCCCCAAGGGGGTGCCCAAGGGGAGCTCGTAGAGGCCGGGCTCGGCCACCTCCCCGCTCAGGGAGAAGAGCTTGGGCTCCTCCCTTCGCCAGGCCTCGGGGCCTTCCTTGAGGATCAGGGGAAGGTTCGCCAGGGTCTCCACGTTCTGCACCAGGGTGGGCCTTCCCCAAAGCCCCCTTTCCACGGGGAAGGGGGGCTTCAGGCGGGGCTCGGCCCGCCTGCCCTCCATGGACTCCAAAAGGGCGGTCTCTTCCCCACAGATGTAAAGACCCCCGCTCCGGAAGACCTCGGTGGGGACGGGAAGGAGCCCCGACTCCTTTAGCTCCCCGATGGCCCTTTCCAGACCCTCTATGGCTGCCTCAAACTCCTCCCGCACGTAGAGGTAGACCCGGCTCGCCCCCACGGCCAGGGCCGCAAGGAGGGCCCCTTCCAGGACCAAGAAGGGATGGTGTTCCAGGAGGAAGCGGTCCTTGAAGTTGCCCGGCTCGGACTCGTCGGCGTTCACCACCAGGTATTTGGGGGGCTCTCCCTGGGCCACGGCTCCATCTTCACGTGGGTGGGGAAGGCCGCCCCGCCCCGGCCCAAAAGCCCCGCCTCCTTCACCGCCTTTAGGACCCTTTCCGGGGCGAGCTGGCCCCTTTCCCAGGCCCCAAGCCAGGAGAACCCTCCCAGGGCCCGGTGCTGGGAGAGGCTCAGGATGGGCTCCGGGGGATGAGCCGCCTCCCCCGGCCCAGGGCGAAGGGGAGGCGGAACTCCCGGAAGGGCACCCACCTGCCGCCCCACTCCAGGAAGCGCCCCTCGGGGGTGAAGCGGAGGTACGCGGGGGAGAGGGCCTCGAGGCCCAAGGGGGGGTAGGTGCCGTCCGCCTCCCCCACAAGCCCGGGAAACCCCCGGGACCGGGCCACGGGGTCGTCCACCAGAAGCCTTCCCTGGGGCAGGCCCCGGTACCGGGGGTAGTAGCGCACCACCCCCCAGGCCTGGGCCAGGGGCACCCCCGCCAGGCGGGCGGCCTCCGCCACCTTCTCCTCCGTGAGGGGAAGGCGCGCGTCCAGGAGGGGGAGGAGGCTCGGCTTTTCCATGCCCCTAGCTTACCCCTAAAGGATGCGTAGCCCGGGGAAGCGGGAGAGGAGGGCCTCCCGGAAGGCCTCGTACCGGCCTTCCTCCAGGAGGGCCA
>BBBN01000351.1 GCA_001311585.1 Thermus sp. JCM 17653 | reverse complement strand
CCCCGCCCCGCTCGCCCCCGCCAGGACCACCAGGCTTCCCGGGAGGATCTCCAGGTCCACCCCCTTGAGGACCGCCCGCTCCAGCCGCCGCGCCTTTACCCCAAAAGCCATGAGGGCCTCCCGCACTTCCCCGGAGAGGCCCTCCAGGTCCAGGAGGCTCCGGTAGGCCTTGTGGACCCCGGCAAGGCGAATGGGGCCCTTTAGCCCCGGGACCCGCCCGAACCGGGGCCTATAGAGCCTTCCCCCGTGGGCCTTGGCGTAGGGGTCCTCCCGCAGGAAGCGCTCCAGGTAGGCCTCGGCTTCCTCCGTGAGGGGGTAGAAGAGGACGGGCCTTCCCGAGGCGGTGTCAAAGAGGTAGCGGAAGCCCACCTTCTCAAAGAAGGGGTGGTAGCGGGCCATCTGGGCGATGGTGTAAACGAGGTGCTTTGGCCTTCTCCCCTCCGGCGCCCCCCGCTCCTTCGCCCACTCCAAGGCCACCCGCACGAGAAGGGCCCCAAAGCCCTCGGAGCGGTAGTCGGGGTGGACCACCACCCGGGCGATGCGACTGGCGGCCGTCTCCACCCGGTCCAGGGCCCTCTCCCAGTCCGCCCCGCCCTCGTAGGTGGGGTGGAACCAGTCCCGGGGAAAGATTCTCTCCCGGATGTCCCGCTCCACGCCCTCGGGGGTCCTGCGGTGCATGCGGGGGATGGGGGGGTCTAGACGCAGGTAGCCGAGGATCCTCGGCTCAAAGGGGAGGCGCTCCAGGAGCTCCAGCACCAGAAAGCGGCTCGCCGGGGTGGAGCCCCGGATCTCCTTAAGCCTTGCCTCCCCGCCGCAGTCGCAGAGGGGCTTGGCGTTGGCGGGGAGGGTCTTGTGGCACCGGGTGCAGACCCATAGGGCCACCACCTCCTTCTCCGAGGCGTAATGGAACTGCTCCAGCTCGGCGATGGCCTCGTAATCCCCCTCGTAGGTGGCCTCCCGCACCTTCAGGCGGTAGCGGTAGGCCTCGCCCCCCAGGGGGCTTTCCCGCACGTGCTCCAGGGTCTTGGCGAAGGGGGGCCAGAGGGGGAAGGCGCCCTCCAAGGCGTACTCCTCAAAGCCAAGGACGGGCTTCTTGAGCTCGGTGCGAAGCCTCACCCTCTCCCCCGGCCTCAGCCACTTGGCGGCGTCCCCCGACATCCTGAGGAGGACCCCCCCGGAAAGAAGGACCTCCCCGTACCAGCGCCAGTAGATCCTCCGCCCCAAGACGCGCATCGTGCCCCCATGGTACCCCACTTAATGTTAAGTTCATTCCATGAAACGATCCCTTGCCCTGATTCTGGCCTTGTTCAGCCCGTTGGCCCTCACCCAGTCCCCCAAGGAAGCCGTGGAAGCCGCCCTCAAGGCAGGACCTACCAGGACCTGGACCGGGTGGCCTACTACACCCCCGAGGCAAGGAGGAGCAGGCCCTGCGCACCCGAGGACACGGGCCGCTGCCGCCTCCGCCTGAAGATCACCCCCGAGGGCGAGAGGGCGCCCGCCGCCCTGGTCTACACCCAGGAGCGCCCGTTCCTCCGCCTCCCGGACGGTAGGGAGACCCCCCTGGACGACCGTTTCTTCCTGGAGCTTCTCTTATTCTGGCAGACAGGCTTCGCCGGGGCCGCCTTCGGCTACGATGAGGTCGCTCCCTGGGAAAAGTTGCCCTCCCCGACGGGGAGGCAGAGGCCTACCGGGTGGTGCGCCGAACCCACGCCTGCTCCCCAAGGAGGTCCTGGAGGCTAGGCCCTACGAGGGGAAGGTCTACGTACGGGAAGGGAAGGCGGTGGGGGAGGGGTACCTCTCCCCCGTGCTTGGAGCAGAGGCCCTATCCCTCTATCGGGACTTCAGGGACGAAGGGAGGGCCCGCCACCCCTTGAGGGTGAAAGGCTATCTTCTGCAAGGGGACCGGTGGACCCTCTTCGCCCGGCGGGAAACCCTGGAGGCGCGGCTGGGCGTTACCCTGCAGGAGGACCTCTTCCGCTGAGGCTAGAGGGGGCCCGTGAGTTCCAGGCCCAGGGCAAAGCCCCCGTCGCC
>BBBN01000350.1 GCA_001311585.1 Thermus sp. JCM 17653 | reverse complement strand
CGAGCTTCCGCCTCCTGGCCAGCGTCCCCCCCCTGCCCTTGGAGGAGGTGGCCGACACGGGGGTCATCGGGCGGGCCTTCCGAGAGGGCCGTCCCGTGCACGTGCCCGACGTGCGCAAGGAGCCCGCCTACATCGGCATCCCCGGCCTCACCACCCGAAGCGAGCTCTCCCTTCCCCTCCTGGAGCGGGGGGAGGTGGTGGCCGTCTTGGACCTAGAAAGGGACCGCCCCTTCCTCCCCGAGGAGGTGGAGGGCCTAAAGCGCTTCGCCCAGGCGGTGAGCCTGCAGCTGGACCGGCTGGCGGACCTCCAGGAAAGGCGGCTCCAGGCGGAGCTTTCCGCAAGGCTCCAAAGCGCCCCCACCCTGGCCCAGGCGGCGGAAGAGGCCCTGGCCCTCCTGGTGGAGGTGCTGGGCCTCGAGGCCGGCACCTTATGGGAGGCCCGGGGCGCCCGCATGGTGAGCCTCGCCGCCCACGGCGTGGAAGACCCCTCCCTCCGCAAGGTCCTGGAGGAGGGCCTCCCTTACGGCGTGGGCCTCGCCTGGCAGGTCTACGAGACGGGAAGCCCCTTCTTCACCGCCCGCTACGCCGAGGAAACCCAGGTGGTGCCCGCCCTTAAGGCCCTGGGCTGGCGGACCTTCGCAGCGGTTCCCGTGCCCTCTTTGGGCGCTAAAAGGAGCCGCCGGGTCTTGGTCCTCGGGCGGAGGGAGGAAAGGCTTTGGCGCAAAAGCGAGGTGGAGCTTCTCCTCTTGGCCTCCCGCACCCTGGGCTTGGGCCTGGAGCGCCTCCAGGAGACGGAGCGGCACCAAGGGGTCAACCGCCTCTTCCTGGAGCTTCTGGAAAAGCCTCCTGGGGAGCTGTACCAGGAGGTCCTGGAGGAGGCCATCCGCCAAGTCCCCGGGGCCGAGGCGGGAAGCCTCCTGGTGCTGGAGGAGGGGGCCTACCGCTTCCGGGCGGCGGTGGGGTACGACCTGGAAGGGCTTCAGGGCGTCGTCTTCACCCCCGAGGGCATGCTCCTCTGGTACGGCCACCCCGAGAAGCGGGCAAAGAGGGGCGAGCCCCGGCTCATGAGCGTGGAGGAGCGCCCCATCGCCGAGATCAGCCACCAGACCGCGCCCCCCGAGGTCATAGACCAAGCGGGAAGGGCCACGGAGATCCGGGCCAACCTCTGCCTGCCCGTCCCCTACAAGGGGGAGGTCCTGGCCTACCTCAACCTGGACAACCTCCACGACCCCCAGGCCTTCGGGGAGGACTCCTTGAAGGCCGCCCGCTTCTTCGCCGCCCCCCTCGCCACCCTCCTCCACGAAACCCGCACGCGGAAGCTCTTAGAGGAGGCCGCCCTCACCGACCCCCTCACGGGCCTCCCCAACCGCCGGGCCTTTGAACGGGCCTTCCTGGAGGAGCTCAAGCGGGCGGAACGCTACGGCCACCCCCTCTCCCTGGCGGTGATGGACCTCAAAGGCTTCAAGCAGGTGAACGACCGGCTGGGCCACGCCGTGGGGGACCTGGCCCTCATCAAGGTGGCCGAGGCCCTTTCCCGGGAAAGGCGGAACGGGGACCGGATCTTCCGCTGGGGCGGGGACGAGTTCGCCGCCCTCTTCCCCCACACGGGGAAGAAAGGGGCCATCAAAGCGGCCTTCCGCTACGCCCAGGCCATCGGCGAGCTCTGCTTTGACGGCCTCTGCCTGGGGGTGAACATCGGCCTGGCCTCCTTCCCCGAGGACGGAACCACCACCGACGCCCTCCTCTCCGCCGCCGACACCCGCATGTACCAGGCCAAGGCCCGGGGGCTTAGCGTACAGGCATGAAGCTAAGCGCCCGCACGTTGGTTTCGCAATGCGAGGTACCCGAACTAGGACGGGAGGAGGCCCTTTTGGGGCCCTCACCGCGGCGAAAGCCGCGGTGGGGTACTTAGCCAAGGAACCCGTTTCCAGGCCGAAAGGGCATGACCCGGGCCGTTTTCAGGGCCCTTGGGTGTATGCTTTACAGGGTCCTCGCTATGGACGGGCGGCTAAGTGCCAACCCCTTATCATCCCTT
>BBBN01000349.1 GCA_001311585.1 Thermus sp. JCM 17653 | reverse complement strand
GAGGCCGGGGGGCTTGCCGCGGCCCTCCTTCCCTTCGTGTCCGAGAGGGTCCTGGTGAAGCGGGTGTGGCAGGAGGCGGAGGAGCGCCACCGCACCTACGCCGAGGCCATGCGGCGGGTCCTGGCCAACCTGGAAAGCCCCTGATGCTGGCCCACTTCGCCTTGGAAGGGGTGCGGCCCGGGGGCGGGGAGTTCTACTTCCACCTTGCCGGAAGCTACGCGGTGCCCGCCTCGGCCTTGCCCCTGGGGGCCCGCTACCTGGCCCTGGGGCACATCCACCGGCAACAGCAGGTCTCGGAGGCCCCCCTGGCCTGGTATTCGGGAAGCCTGGTGCAGCTGGACTTCGGCGAGGGGGAGGAGGCGGAAAGGGGGGCGCTTCTCGTGGAGCTTCCCCCCTCGGGGCCCCTAGGGTCCACCCCATCCGGGAGCGCTGGGGCAAGCCCCTCAAGACCTTCCGCCTGAAGAAGGAGGAGCTGGACGGGAGGTTTTCGGAGATGGAGCGCTTTCCCGGCTACCTGCGCCTGGTGGTGGAGGGGAGGCTTTCCCCGGCGGAAAAGGAAGGGTTTTACCGGGCCCTTCCCCACCTCCTGGCCCTGGAGCCGCCTCGGAGCTGGCCATGGAGGAGAGGGCGGAGGATGGGGCAGAGCTCGGCTTCGTGGAGGCCTACGGGCGGTACCTGGAGGAGAAGGGACAGAGGGAGGAGGCCCTTCCCGGCCTCTTGGAGCGGGTTCTGAGGGAGGTGGAGCGTGAGGCCCTGGAAGCTGGAGCTTGAAGGCTTCGGCCCCTACCGGGAAAGGCAGGAGGTGGACTTCTCCGAGGTGGAGCTTTTCGCCATCACCGGCCCCACGGGCAGCGGGAAGAGCACCCTTCTGGACGCCATCGCCTTCGCCCTTTACGGGCGGGTACCAGGGTGGGGCGAAGCGTCAAAGACCTCGTCCACCCCGCCAGGAGCGAGGCCCGGGTCCGCCTCACCTTCGCCGTGGGGGAAAGGCTCTACCGGGTGGAGCGGGTGCGGGGGAAGAGGAGCGAGGCCCGGCTTTTTGAGCTCGGGGCCGAGGAGAGGCTTCTTCCCCTAGAGACCGTGGAGGGGGTGAACCGCGCCCTGGAAGGGCTTTTGGGCCTTTCCTATGAGGCCTTCACCCGGGCCCTCCTCCTGCCCCAGGGGGAGTTTGACCGCTTCCTCAAGGGGGAGGCCAAGGAGAGGCGGCAGCTTCTCATGGACCTCTTTGAGCTCTCGCGCCTGGAGAGGGCCAGGGAGAAGGCCGCCCAGGAGCGGGACCGGCTCAGAGGGGAAAGGGACCGCCTGGAGGGGGAGCTTTCCTCCCTGGCCGGGGCCACGCAGGAGGCCCTGGAGGCCTTGGAAGGGGAGCTGGAGGTCCTGAGGCGGGAGGAAGACCGCCTGAAGAGGGAGAGGGAGGAGCGGAAAAGGGCCCTTGAGGAGGCGGAGGCCCTTCTGGAGAAGATTCGGGAAAAATCCCAGCTAGAGGTGCGAAGGGCCCGCCTCGAGGCCGAGTCAAAGGAGATAGAAACCCTCCGCCAACACCTGGCCCGGTCCGAGGAGGCGGCGCGGGCCCTGCCCCTTTGGGAGCGGTACCACAGGTGGGCGGAGGCCCTGCGGAAGACCGAGGAGGAGATGGCCCAGGCCGAAAGGCGCCTGGAGGGCCTGAGGGCCCAGGTCCAGGCCCTGGCCTTTGACCCCCAAGCCTTGGAGGAGGCCCGGGAAAGGCTTCGCCAGGACCAGGAGCTGAGGGGCCTCGAGGGCCTCTGGAAGCGGGTGGCCCCCTCCTTCCCGGGAGGCCCACCCCGCCACCCCTCTCCCCGTCTGGACCCCCTGGCCCTGGAGGCCCTTCTGGAGGAGGAGGCCCGTCTGCGAACCTCCTTGCAGGAGCTCCGGCGCCTCGCCGAGCGGGAGGAGGCCCTGAAGGAGGCCCAGGAAGCCTGGGAAGGCTGGAGGAAGAGGGCAGGGCCCAGCGGGAGGAGGTGGAGGGCCTGCGGGTGCGCCTAAAGGGGGCCTGGGCCCACCGCCTGGCCCAGGTG
>BBBN01000348.1 GCA_001311585.1 Thermus sp. JCM 17653 | reverse complement strand
CACGAAGAGGGTGGCGAAGGCGAGGGCCACCCCCGCCTCCTTTAGGCTCGGGAGGGTCACCAGGGGGGTGTCGGGGATGGGGGTCTTGGGCGCGGAGGGCCTCCAAGGGGAGGGTCAGGTCCCGCCCCAAGGCGCGGGCGTTCCAGGCCAGGTCCAGGTGGGCGTCCACCAGGAAGGGAGGCACGGGGAAAGTCTACAATGGGGGGCGTGCGGGCCCAAGACCTCCCTCCCCTCCCCGAGGCCCCCGGGGTCTACCTGTGGAAGCGGGGGGAGGAGGTGCTCTACGTGGGCAAGGCCAAGAGCCTCCGCGCCCGGGTGAAAAGCTACTTCCACGCCGAGGGCAAGGCGAGGCGCATCGCCGAGGAGGCCACGGGCCTGGACTTCATCGCCACCCGGGACGAGGTGGAGGCCCTCCTCCTCGAGGCCAACCTCATCAAGGCCCACCGCCCTCCCTACAACGTCCTCCTCAAGGACGACAAGCACTACCCCTTCCTCAAGCTCACCCACGAGCCCTTCCCCACCCTTTTGGTGGTGCGCCGGGTGGAGGAGGACGGGGCCAAGTACTACGGGCCCTTCCCCGAGGCGGGGGCGCTTCGCCGCATCAAGACCCTCATAGACCGCCTCTTCCCCTTGCGCAAGAACTCGGGCTACCCCATGAAAAGGAGGCGCTACCCCTGCCTGAACTACAGCATGGGCCGCTGCCTCGCCCCTTGCGTGGGGAAGGCCGACCCCGAGGCCTACCAGGAGGCGGTGCGCCAGGTGGAGGCGGTCCTCGAGGGCCGGGTGGAGGGGCTCCTTCAGGAGCTCGAGGCCAAGATGCGGGAAGCGGCGAGGAGGCTTGAGTTTGAGCGGGCGGCGGAGATCCGCGACCAAATGGAGGCCCTAAAGGCCTTCTTCTCCACGGGCCAGCAGGCCTTTGACCCGGAGATGGGGGACCTGGACTTCCTGGGGATGGCCCGCTCGGGGGCCCTGGCCGTGGTCCAGCTCTACCAGGTGCGCTCCGGGCGCATCCTCGGTCGCATCAGCCGGGTGGTGGAGAAGGAAGAGGCCACGGAGGAGGAGATCCTCTGGGCCTTCCTGCGGGACCACTACCTCGAGGCCTCCCCCCTCCCCCCCCTGGTCCTCCTTCCCTTCCCCCTGGAGGACCTGGACAGCCTCGCCGAGCTCCTTAGGCGCCGCGCCGGGCGCAAGGTGGAGCTAAGGGTGCCCAGGCGGGGGGAGAAGCAGAGGCTTCTGGAGCTCGCCGAGCGGAACGCCCGCCTCGCCCTGGAGGCGGAGCTCAAGCTCTTGGAGAAGCGGGGGGACCACCCGGCCCTCAAGGCCCTCCAGGACCTCCTGGGGCTTCCCGCCCGCCCCTGGCGCCTCGAGGGCTACGACGTGAGCCACCTCCAAGGCCAGGCCCGGGTCTTCTCCATCGCCGTCTTTGAGGGGGGAAGGCCCAAGCGGCAGGAGTACCGCAGGATGCGCCTCAAGGCGGGGAACGACGACTACGCCGCCATGGAGGAAGGGGTCTTCCGCCGCTACACGGGAAGCCTCAAGGACCTTCCCCTCCCCGACCTTCTCCTCATCGACGGGGGCCTAGGCCAGGTGCGGGCGGCGGCAAGGGGCTTGGAAAGGGCGGGCCTCCGGCTTCCCCTGGTGGGCCTCGCCAAGGGGGAGGAGGTCTTGGTCACCCCGGAAGGGAGGGAGATCCGCCTCCCCCTCACCCACCCGGCCTTAGGGCTCCTCATCCACCTCCGGGACGAGGCCCACCAAAACGGCCTCCGCTACCACCAGAAGCGGCGGAGCGAGGAGCTTTTCCGGGTCCTCCAGGGCATTCCCGGGATCGGGGAGAAAAGGCGGCGCCTCCTCTTGGAGCGCTACGGGGGGCTTAGGGCCCTAAGGGAAGCTCCCTTGGAGGAGCTCGCCAGGCTTCCCGGGATGAGCCTGAAGGCGGCCCAGGCCCTCAAGGAGGCCCTGGAAGGCCCACCCGAACCGGCCTAGGCCTCCCCTCCCGGGTGCCGTCCCCCAGCTGGCCAAAGCGGTTGTCCCCCCAGGCGAAAAGGCT
>BBBN01000347.1 GCA_001311585.1 Thermus sp. JCM 17653 | reverse complement strand
CCTTCGCCCGGGAGGGGGCCATGGTGGCCTTGTGCGACCTTCTGCCCCAAGGCCTCGAGGTGGCCCGGGAGATCGGGGGGTTTTTCGTGCAGGCGGACCTCGCGGAGGAGAAGGACCGGGTGCGCTTCCTGGAGGAGGCGGCCCACGCCCTGGGGCGGGTGGACGTCTTGGTGAATAACGCCGCCACCTCCACCCCCGGCTCGGCCCTCACGGTGCGGCTTCCCGAGTGGCGAAGGGTCTTGGAGGTGAACCTCACCGCACCCATGCACCTCTCCGCCTTGGCCGCCCGGGAGATGCAGAAGGTGGGGGGTGGGGCCATCGTGAACGTGGCCAGCGTCCAGGGGCTTTTCGCCGAGCAGGAAAACGCCGCCTACAACGCCTCCAAGGGGGGCCTCGTCAACCTCACCCGCTCCTTGGCCCTGGACCTCGCCCCTTTGGGCATCCGGGTGAACGCCGTGGCCCCGGGGGCCATCGCCACCGAGCGGTCTTGGAGGCCCTCCTGCTTTCCGAGGACCCCGAGAAGACCCGCCGGGACTGGGAAGACCTCCACGCCCTGAGGCGGCTTGGGCTTCCCGAGGAGGTGGCCGAGGCCGTGCTCTTCCTGGCCTCGGAGAAGGCCAGCTTCATCACCGGGGCTGTCCTCCCTGTGGACGGGGGGATGACGGCCAGCTTCATGATGGCGGGCCGCCCGGTGTAGGCCTATTTCGCGTGGTCCTTGTAGGGCTCGCCCCGAAGATCGGAGACCAGGTGCACGGCCACGTAGGCCCCGTCCCCGGCGCTCACGATGGCGTGGCCCGGCACCTTGCCCCGGGCCACCCCGGCGGCGTAGACCCGGGGGTAGCTGGTGCGTCCTTCCTCGTCGGTGTCGATGTAGGTACCCCGGCGGGCGAGGCCCAGGAGGGAGGGCAGGTGGGGTCCTTGTGGGTGCAAAGGAGGAGCCTTTCCGCTTCCTCTAGGCCCCCGTCGGTCTCCACCTCAAAGACCCCGCCCATGTCCCGCACCCCCCGTACCAGGCCCTTCCGCACCTCGGCCCCGTAGCGCTCGGCGTGCTCCCGCAGGCGTCTTAGGAGCTCTTCCCCCGAGGCTCGTCCAGAAGCCCCGGGTAGTTGGACACCTGGCTCACCTGGGCGATCTTCGCGTGGCCGCCGTCCAGCACCAGGACCTTGAGCCGGCGCGGGCCAGGAAAAGGGCGGCGGAAAGCCCGGAAGGCCCCCCGCCCACCACGAGCACGTCCCACATAGCACCTCCAAGTATAGGCGAGGGAGGGGCTTGGGCGCCGGGTATAATGGGCGGCGCATGCTTTTGGACGACCGCTACCCGGTTTTGGAGACCCTTAGGGCCGAAGGGGGCGTCACCCTCTACCGGGTAGAGGGGGGGCTGGTGTTTTTCTTCGAGGTGAAAACCCCCGAGGACAAGGAGCGTTTTTACCGCTTCCGGGCCGCCGTGCGCCGGTTGGGGGAGCTGGGCCTTCTGGAGGCCCAGGTTTCCGCCAAGCCGGGCCGCCACTACGTCTTCTTTCCGGAAAGGCCCCTGGCCCGTAAAGCCCCGCCCAAGGAGGCCCTCGAGGCCCTGGCTCCCCTGGGTTTCGGGCGGGAACACCTGGCCATGGCCGAGGACGGGGTGGCCTACCTTTCCCCCTGGCCCCTTGGGGGAAGACTTCCCAAGACCCAGGCGCCCCGGCCTGGGGGCCGGTTCCTGGGGGTGGCCCCGGGCCTCTTCTTGCTCCTTCTGGCTCCTGGCTTTTGGGCCAGGGCCTTTACCGCTACCTCAACCCGCCGGAGTACGCCGTGCCCGAGCTGGTGGGCAAGAGCGCCCGCGAGGCCTTCCTCCTCCTCAAGGACACGGGCTTGCGCCTGGAGGTGGCGGAGGGGAACGACCCCACCCGCCCCAAAGAGGTGGTCCTGGACCAAGACCCCCCGCCCGGTACCCGGCTTAGGGCCGGGCGGGCGGTGCGCTTGGTGCTGAACCAGGCCCGCCTGAACCCCTTGCCCGACCTCGCTGGCCTGCGGGAGGAGGAGGCCGAGGCCCGGCTCTCCGAGCTGG
>BBBN01000346.1 GCA_001311585.1 Thermus sp. JCM 17653 | reverse complement strand
GGGCCTCCAGGCGCTTTAGCACCTCCTCGGCAAGCCTCTGGAGGAGGGGCCAGACCGCCTCCATGCGCTCGTCCGCGGGCCTTGGGGCAAGCCATTCGGACTCTTGGCGGAAGGCCTCCGCCACCACCTTAGGCCCCTTACGCAAGAGCTCCCGGGCCGCCAGGGGGTCCCCCGCCACCGCCTTTAGGGTGTCTAGGAGGCCCTCGTACCCCAGGGCCTCCACCAAAGGCGCGTACCCCAGGTCCTGTAGCTCCTCCAGGAGGGCCTCTTCCAGCCACGCCTCCAGGTGGAGGGCGGCCTCGAGGTCGTCCAGCACCTGGAAGTCCGCCGGAACCCCCGCCTCCTCCGGGAACTCCCGGCAGATCCTGGCGGCCAGGGCGTGGAGGGTGCCGATGGGGGCCGCCTCCAGCTCGGCGAGGACCCGCTCCTTTTGGGGCACCTCCGCCTCCCGCACCTCCCGGCGCACCCGGTTCCGGAGCTCCAGGGCGGCCTTCTCCGTGAAGGTGACCGCCACCACCTCCAGGGGAGAAAGCCCCTCTCTGAGGAACTCCACGTAGCGCCGCACCAGCCGGTAGGTCTTCCCCGTTCCCGCCCCGGCCACCAGAAAAAGCCCCTTATGCGCTTCCGCCATCCCTACCTCCCGGCGTAGCGGCAGAGGAGCGCCGCGGAACACCCTCGGCAGGCCTCGCCCTTGCGGTCGGGATGGGGCGGGAAGGCGCCGTTTTTCAACGCCCTACGAACTTCCTTGAACACTACCCAAAGAGCGCTTAGGTCCCGTTTTGCCGACTTTGTCTTCCCGGTGGTGAGGGAGTAATAGACCCCTGCCCCCCTGCCCTTCCCGTGGAGGAGGATGTAAAGGGGAAGCTGAAGGTCCGTGGAGAGCTCCCCCGTCCTCGGGTCCTTCACCCGAGGGAAGGCGCTCCCCAGCTTGTAGTCCAGGTAAAAGCGGCTTCCCGAGCGGAGCTCCAGGCGGTCTATGGCGCCCTGCACCTTCAGGCCATCGTAGCCGCGCACGAGCCCCTTGAAGACCTTCCCCGCCCCCACCTCCACCTCCACGTCCAGGATCTCCGCGTCCTCCTTGAGGAACCCCTTCCCGTCGCCAAAGGCCCGGGCGAGAAGCCGGAAGAACCTCCCCCGGCGGTGGGGCCAGTCGGGCCGCCTCAGGAAGAAGGGGGAATCGGGCCTCCTCCCCCACTCCGCCTCCACCTCCGAGAAGGCCTTCTCCAGAAGGCCCCCCTCCCCAAGGGCAAGGGCGCTCACCTCTTTGCCCTTTCGTTTGTCCTCCGCTAGGGCCGCCCGGAAGACGCGGGCGATGACCCGGTGCAGGAAGGCCCCCAGGTCCGCCCAGCCCCCGTCCTCCGCCTCCCGGTCCCCCCGGGGGCGGAGGAGGTGGCGGACGTAAAAGCGGAAGGGGCAGGTGGCCAGGTCCTCCAGCTCCGAGACCGAAAGGCTTTCTGGCAGGAAGGGCTCCCCCGTGGCCCCGTGGTAGGGCGAGGCCGCCTTTCCCGCCATGCGGTCTTCCTCCGCCCTCAGGGCCCGCTCCATGGCCTCCCGGAGGGGGTCCCCCTCCCAGCGGCCCCCCCTTCGCGCCTCCACCCGGCTTCCTATGAGGTTTTTCTCAGGCCTCCTTGGCTCCAGGCCCAGGCGCTCCAGGAAGGGGCTTGGGGGCACCGGGCTCCCCTCCACTCCCTCGGGTAGGTGAGGACCGCCTCTCCCCCCTCCGCCACGCTCCCAAGGAGGGCGGCGAAGACCAGGGCCTCCCGCAGGGCGGCCTCCCAGGGCTCCTCCAGGGGCAGGCCGAACCTCTCCTTGAGCTCCCGCACCTCCGGCAGGCCCAGCATGGGCTCCTCCCCCACGGGAGGCGGGGTGAGGCCCTCCGCCATGCCCAGGACGAAGAGGTGGCGAAAGCGCCCCCGGTAGCGGGCGAGGGGGTGTGGAGCTCCACCCCCGCGTGGCCCGGCTGAGCGGGCACGGTGAGGTGGTAGAGGAGCTCGGGCACCCCCTGGAGGAAGCCTCCCGGTCCTCCTCCTCCAGCTCGGCGAGG
>BBBN01000345.1 GCA_001311585.1 Thermus sp. JCM 17653 | reverse complement strand
AGCTCCTGGCCCATCCCGAGCGGCAGAGCCTCTTCCGCCTGGGCCGCATCGCCCTGGCCCAGGGCCCCCGCCTTGGAGGGAAGCTGTGCAGGCAGAGTTGGTCAGGTTGCTTCAGGAGCTGGGGGGAGGAAAGTGATGAGAGCTCAGGGCAAGCCCAGCTTGACCTGGAGCGAGGTCTTCGCCTACCACAGGACACGGAGGGGGATCGGGCAGCGTAGCCTTCTGGTGGACCGGGGAGAGTCGGGGTACCGGAACCTCTTTTTGCCCGGGGGCCGCATCCTCTACATGGGGGAGGGAAAGCGGGGCCACCAGGAGCCCCTAGGGGGGAACCTCAGGCTTCTTCTGGCCCACCGGGAGGGCACCCCCTTCCGGGTGTTTCTCAGGGAGAGGCCCGGGCGCTGGCGGGACCTGGGGTGCTACCGGGTGGAGGGGTGGCGGTACGCCCTTTTGCGGGAGGAGGGGCGGTACGTGTACTGGTTCACCCTCGCGCCAGGTGGATGCGAAGGAGTCCCTTGAGGGTCAGGTCCTCGTCCACCACGTCAAAGGAGGGGCAGATGGGCCTAAGGGTTTCGGCGAAGCCCCCGGTGGCGATGACCAGGGCCTCTCCCGCCTCTTCCTTGAAGCGGCGCACCATGCCTTCCACCAGGGCGGCATAGCCAGGACAAGGCCGGAGCGGAGGGCCTCGAGGGTGTTCTTCCCCACCGCCCGCTTAGGGGGGACCAGGTCTATGCGGGGGAGCTTGGCGGTGCGGGCGGCCAGGGCGTCGGCGGCGGTCTGGGGGCCGATGGTGATGGCCCCGCCCAGGTAGCGGTTGGGCGCCTCCACCAGGTCTAAGGTGGTGGCGGTGCCGAAGTCCACCACGATGTAGCGGCCCGTGGGGCTTGGGTAGGCCAGGGCCCCCACGGCGTTCACCAGGCGGTCGGCCCCGGCCTCCTTGGGGTTGTCTATGAGGACCTCGAGGCCCGTGTCCGCCGCCTCCACCACCCGGGCCTCCACCCCGAAGAGCCGTTCTATGGCCCCCTTCATCTCCCGCTCCACCGGAGGGACCACGCTGGCGAGGAGGGCGGTCCTGGGGGGCGGTAGGTCCTCCAGGGCGAAGAGGTTTTTGAGGATCACCCGGTACTCGCTTTCCATCCGCATCCGGTCGGTGTGGATGCGGAAGCGGGCCACGAGCCTCTCCCCCTCAAAGACCCCCAGGGCGGTGGAGGTGTTGCCGATGTCCACGGCGAGGAACATCTAGCCTTCCCCTTCCTCCCAGGGCTCCAGGACGACCCGGGTGGTGATCTCGGCGTTGAGGTTGGCGGAAACGGAGCAGTACTTGGTATGGGAGAGGTGGACGGCCCTTTCCAGGGCCTCGAGGGTCACGTTGGGCCCCGAAGCGATGTGGGTGACGGTGATGTGGGTGTAGCGCTTGGGGTGGGTTTCCGCCCGCACCCCTTCCACCTCCACCCGGTAGCGGGCCAGGGGCTGCTTCTTCTTGCGCATGATGTCCACCACGTCGTAGGCGGTGCAGGCCCCCAGGGCCATGAGGAGGAGCTCCATGGGACGGGGACCGGTGGCGGGCTCGTCCCCGTCGATCATCACCTTGTCCCCCTTTTCGTTCGCCCCCAGGAAGCGGTGCCCCACCAGGTTGTAGAGGACCACCTTCTTCGTCATGAACCGGATTTTACCAGGCCCTCACCCAAGCCGCTAGAATGGGGCTTGAATGCGGTGGCTTTGGAGCCTTCTCTTCCTATGGAGCCTGGCCCTGGCCTTCCCCCGGGTAGGGTCCACGAGGGCTTCACCCGCCTGGTCTTTGACCTCCCCACGGCCGGGGTGGCCTACCGCTTGGACCAGGGAGGCGATCTGCTCACCCTTTCCTTCCCCGGCCTCACCCTGGCCCCCGATGACCTCGTGGTGAACTCCCCCGAGGTGGCCTCGGTGCAGGTGGTGCCCGAGAAGGGGGGGGTGCGGGTCTGGGTGCGCCTCAAGGCCCCGGTGGAGGTGAAGGTCCAGCGCTACACCGACCCCGAGCGCCTGGTGCTGGACCTGAGCCTGAAGAAGGCCAAGGATC
>BBBN01000344.1 GCA_001311585.1 Thermus sp. JCM 17653 | reverse complement strand
GGGCCGGCCGGATCGGGGGGGTCGGCCTCGGGGTTGACGTAAGGGCACCCCAGCTGGGTGGCCACCGCCTGGGCCAGGGCCTCGGGCTTGAGCTTCCCCGACTGGACCAGGGTGTCCTCGAGGCGCCCCCCGCCCTGCCTTTGCTTCTTCAGGGCCTCCTCCACGTCCTCGGGCCGGGCTAGACCCAGCTCCACCAGGATCTCCCCCAGAGGCTTGGCCTTGGCAGGCGCTTCTGCACCTCTAAGGCCTCCCTGAGGTGCTCCCGGGAAAGACGCCCCTCCTGCACCAAGACCTCCCCCAGGCGGCCCTTTTCGGGATAGTCCGCTGGAAAAGGGCTCCCAGGCCTGGGGCAGGGTGAGGTAGAAGCGGGCGGGGCGGCCTAGAAGCTTTTCCACCGCCTCCTTGTGCCGGGGATCGTGAAGGACCACCTCCAGCTTGCCCTCCTTAAAACCCAAGGGCACGGCCCCGTAGCGCAGGGCATCGGCGCGGAGGAGGAGGGCGGTGGCGGCAGGGTCGGGGGAGAGGCCCTCGGTGCTTTCCAAGAACTCCAGGCCCTTCTGCTCGGCCAGGGTTTGGTACAGGTCCTTTTCGGAAAGGCCCTTTCGCACCAGAACCCGCCCCAGAAGGTCCCCGGTGCGCTCCTGCTCCGCCAAGGCCTCCTCCAAGGCCTTCGGGGAAAGAAGGCCCTTCTTCACCAGGAGCTCCCCCAGCCTTAGCTCCTCCTGGCTGGGGCCCGAGGGCAAGGCGGGAAGGGGCAGGCCGAGCTCGGGGTAGTTCTTGGCCAGGGCATAGAGGAAATCGCTTTTGGTAGCTTGGTAGGGCTCCACCACGAGACCGGTGAGGTCTTCCACCTCCTCCAGGCCTAGGGGATCCAAGGGGTTGACGAAGGCCACCCGCACCACCCCGGCCTCCTCGTCCAGGGCGAAGGGAATGGCCTGGAGCTCCCTGGCCTTCTCCGCCGGCAGGAGGGCCTTCACCTTGGGCGGGATCTCCAGGGAATGAAGCTCCACCAAAGGGATGCCGAAGTGGTCCTCAATGGCCTGGGCGATACGCCTTTCCGAGAGGAGGCCCATGTCGTTCACCACCTCGGCCAAGGAACCCCCCACCTCCCGGTGCCTTTCCAGGGCCATCTGCAGCTCTTCGTCCGTGAGGAGTCCGGAGTCCAACAGGATCGCCCCTAGCCTTTTGTCCCCTATGGTCAGGACGCTCATCTCACACCCCTCGAGGTCTTCTAAAAGGAGTCTCCAGCATCCGTATGAAGCGCGTGTAAAAGAACTCCCTCTCCCGCAAGGGGGGCACCAAGACGGTGTAGGCCCCCACCAGGTTGCCCCCGAGCACATCGGTAAAGACCTGGTCCCCCACCACCGCCACCTCCCTGGCAGGAAGGCCCAGAGCCTCAAGGCCTTGCGGAAGCCCAGCCAGGGCTTGAGGGCCGGGGCGTGGCCGGGAAGGCCCAGGGCCCTCTGCACCCGGGCGAAGCGCTCGGGAAGGGCGTTGGAAAGGAGGTAGACGGGCACCCTTTCCTTCAAGGCCCTAAGCCACGCCCCATAGGCCTCGGGAAGCTCCTCTTCCCCGTAGGGCAGGAGGGTGTTGTCCAGGTCCAGGATCACCCCCTTTAGGCCCCGGGCCCTAAGCCACTCCGGGGTGAGGTGGAGGAGGGAGGGCAGCACCTCCCGGGGGAAAAGCATGTTCTCATTGTGCCACGGGCGGGGTGAAGGGGAGCTTAACGGGGAAGCAGGACGAGGCCCCACATCCTCCCCGTCCTCCCCCGGTCGCGGCGGTGGGAGAAGAGGGTGGGGGTGCAGTGGGTGCATAGCCCTACCCGGTGGATGCGCCCTTCCTTAAGCCCCGCTTCCTTGGCCTGAAGGAGGAGGGCTTTTTCCAGGTCCAGGAGGTACCTGCCCGGGGCCTTGGGGTCCGGGGTGAAGGTGGGAAGGCCCGCCCGGGCGAAGGCCTCCGCCACCTCCTCCCCCACCTGGTAGCACGCCCCTCCGATGCCGGGGCCGATGGCCAGGTGGACCTCCCTGGGGTCCAGCCCCAGGGTCTCCACCCTTTCCAGGG
>BBBN01000343.1 GCA_001311585.1 Thermus sp. JCM 17653 | reverse complement strand
CGGGGAACCCGGAGTTCGCCCTGGGGGCGGTGGGAGAAGGGGGAGCTCGTCCTCAAGCCCTACGCCCTGCAGTACGCCGACATGAGCTACTTGGAGCGGGAGGCCGCGCGGCAAAGGGACGTGATCCGCAAGCGGGCGGAGCGCTACCGCAAGGTCCGGCCCAAGGTGTCCTTGAAGGACCGGGAGGTGGTCCTGGTGGACGACGGGGTGGCCACGGGGGCCAGCGTGGAAGCGGCCCTCTCCGTGGTCCTCCAGGAAGGCCCCAAGCGGGTGGTGGAGGCCGTGCCCGTGGGAAGTCCCGAGGCCTTGGAAAGGTTAAGGGAGCGGGCGGAGGTGGTGGCCCTTTCGGCCCCCAGGGATTTCGCCGCCGTGGGGGCCTACTACCTGGACTTCGGCGAGGTCACCGACGAGGACGTGGAGGCCCTTTTGCTACAATGGGCCCCATGAAGCCCGTGGTCAAGCAGGCGGCCCACGTGGAGGCCCGCCCCGTGGAGCGGGGGGAAAAGGCCTTCATCCAGGTGCTCATCGGTCCTGAGGACGGGGCGCCCCACTTCATCCTGCGCAAGTTTACCCTGCTCCCCGGGGGGCGCATTCCCAAGCACAAGCATCCCACCATTGAGCACGAGCAGTACGTGCTCTCGGGGCGCATGCGGGTGGTGCTGGGGGAGGAGGTGCGGGAGGTTTCCGCAGGCCAAACCGTGTACATCCCCCCGGAAACCCCCCACGCCTACGTCAACGAGGGGGAGGAGCCCGTGGAGTTCCTCTGCGTCATCCCCAAAACCAGCGCCTACGCCACGGAGTGGCTGGAATGATACCACCGCATGCTGGCTTGGACCAGCACGGGGCCCCGGTAAAGAAGGCCCGCAGAGCCCTCACGCCTGGCCTTGGGCGAAGGGGTACTTAGGCCCGCACCTCCTGCCGTTGGAAGGCCACATAGGCCAGGGTGAAGAGGAGGACCGCCAGGGCGAAGAGGCCCGTGAGCTGGGGCCAGATGAGGAGGAGGCTTTGCCCCAGGGGCAGAGGGGTGCCGAGGACGGCCCCTTCCAGCTGGGTGATGAGGATGGGCCCCAAGGAGCGCACCGCCGGGTTCAGGATGGCGGTGAGGGCCTCGGCGAAGAGGGTGTTGGGGGAGAGACGGGAGATCCAAAGGGCCAGGGTGGCCTGGCGGAGCTGGCTTTCCGGGTCAAAGGGGTCGGCCCGGAGGAGAAGGGCGTTGGCCATGAGGTCCGTGAGGATGGGGAAGAAGACGGCGAAGAAGAGCCAGACCCCCAGGGCGGCCAGCGCGGCGGTGGCGGGCTGGCGGAAGAGGACGGAGAAGAGGAGGCCCAAGGCCAGCCAGACCCCGGCGTAGGCCAGGGTGGCCAGGAAAAAGAAGAGGATGCGGGCCACCTCCTCCCCGCCCGGGGGGACCCCCAGGGTGAAAAGCCCTAGCCCCAGCACCAGGAGGAGGAGGGCCAGGAGGAGGACCGAGAGGGTCCCGAGGCCCGCCAAAAACTTGCCGAAGAGCAGGGCGTCCCGGTAGATGGGCTGGGAGAGGATGCGGGAAAGGGTGCCCCGCGCGTACTCCCCGTTCACGGCGTCAAAGGCCAGGGCGATGGCCGCCAGGGGGACGAAGAAGGAAAGGAAGCCCACGAAGGAGGGCAGGGGGTCCTGGGCGGTGGAGAGGAGCTTGAGGTAGAGGTATGGGTCCTCCCCCACGGTCTGCCGCAGGGTCTGGGTGCCGGTGTAGACGGCGCTCAGGGCCGAGAGGAGGATGAGGCCTCGAGGATGCGCATCCTGAGGCCGGAGAGGTGGTCGGCCATCTCCTTGAAGAAGACCGCCCAAAGGCCCGTCCAGGGGGAACCCTCACGCCGCATGGCCTACCTCCTTGAAGTAATGGGCGTAGATCTCGTCCAGGCTGGGCCGCCTTAGGGAGAGGCCGTAGAGGGCGCCCTTCTCCACGGCGATCCTGGCCAGCTCGGGGCGCACGTCCTGGGTGGCGAGGATGCGGTAGCGGTTGCCCGCCGCTTCCACCCGGCTCACCCCCGGCACCCCCTGGAAGAGGCCCTCGAGGCCCGGGCCC
>BBBN01000342.1 GCA_001311585.1 Thermus sp. JCM 17653 | reverse complement strand
GGGGGTAGAAGAGGAGCCCCCCACCCACCCCCCGCCTTAAAAGCCGTTTTAGGCCGGGTCCTGGAAGGGGGGAATCGGGGTTTTTGCCGTCCCAGACGGTGAAAATCGCGCGCGGGGCGGGCAGATATGTGAGGTACATCACTTTTGTGCAGGTTTACTGTGTCTACGTGGAGGAAAAGATAAAATCTCTCCAAAAACCCTAAAAGAAAGGAGGGATCTTCCTCGTAAGCAAGCTGACGGGAAGCCTCGAGGTTCTCTTTTTCCGCCCCTTCGGGGCGGGCGGGGGCTGCACCCCCGCGCCCCCGCCTGATTACCCTGATAGCCACCAGGCTTGGGGCACATTTTCGGGGTTTACGCTGTCCTGAAGCCTACTTTTGCCCCCTCATCTTGGCAAGCCACCTTGAGGCGGTATGGGGCTTGACCCCCGCCTCCCGGGCCAGGGCCCGGGCGGTGACCTTCTCCCCCCGGGCCTGCAGGCGCTTCAGGGCCTCCACCAGCCTCTCCTCTGCCTCCTGGCGGCGCTGGGCTCCGCGCCTCTTGCCCCCCAGGGAGGCCCCAGCCTTCACCGCCTCCTGGAGCTCCTGGCCCTGGAGGGGCGGGATGTGGGCCCGGGCCTCCGGGGAAAGCCGGCTCCGGTCGGGCCGTCCCGTGGAGGAGGTCGGCCACACCCGGGTCCCCCGGTAGTTCTTCCAGGTCCACCCGGACACGCTCTTCGCCGTGTGCCCCACCTCCCGGGGGTCTAGAGGCCCCTTGGGATGGTCCCGGAAAAGCCCGTGGTTCAGGGCGTGGGCCCGCTGGTACACCCAGTTCCGGAAGGCCTCCCAGCCCCCGGTGAGGCCCCGGAAGGCGTTCACCTGACCGTAGGCCTCCACCCGGAGGCGGTCAAACAGGGCGCAGTTCCGCCCGTAGGAGGAGAGTTCCCACCGGGCCGCCCTCCGCGCCCTCCAGGGCACGAGGGCTTGAAGCTCCCGGAGGAGGTCCTCCAGGGTCCACCGCTTCCCCCCGCCCCAGGTCCACTCCGGAGGTTGCAGGAAGGGGTTCCGGGAGAGGAGGCCGTTGTAGCCCGGGTCCGCCCCGTAGAAGGCCTCCAGCAGGGCCTCCGCCCGGGCCAGGAGGGCCAGGGTCCGCCGCAGGGCCTCCTGCCGTTCCGGGGGCACCCGCAGGGGGATGGGGTCGATCTCGTACCAGGCGTGGAAGTGGCCCGTCTGGTTGATCAGCATCAGGGTGGGAGGGAGGGCGCGAAATCGCTCCTCCGCCAGGGGCCAGGGCAGGTCCACGTCCACCACCAGCCGCAGCACGGCGTGGGGGTAGTGCCCCACCTGGATGTGCACCCGCTTCAGGGCGTTCTCCCGCTTGTGGATCCGCACCCCCTGGGTGGGGTCGTCCGTGGCGTAGGGGTAGCGGGGCAGGCTCTCCGCGAAGTGGCGCAGGTAGGGGCCTGGAAGGCCTCCCGGGCCCGCTCCCGCCGGGAAGGGGTCAGGAAGGGGCGCAAGGCCTCAAGGTAGCTTCGCTGACCCGGGGAGAGGCCGTGCAGGGCGGCGTAGGCGCGAAGGGCCCGCTCCCCCAGGGCGGGGTTTGTCTGGAGGAGTCCTGCGATTTTAGCGAGGACCTCTTGGATTTGGGCTTCCGGCCGGGTGTGGTGCTCCACCTCTTGCCTCCTTCCCCCCGGCCGGGTTAGGATGGAGGCCTCCTGGGGAGGAGAGGCCTCGGCTTCGGCCGGGGTCTTGCTTTTCATGCCCCCCATTTTAGGGGGCAGGCCCAAGGGGAAGGCTAGGCACCTTTGGAGTCATCGCCCCCAGAGGCGCCACCAGGGCCGCTTGCGGGGGGCTTCCAGGGCCTTCAGGGCCTCCCTGAGGCGGGCGTTCTCCTCCCGCAGCCCTGAGCTCCCCCTCCACCCGCTCCAGCCGCTCGGCCAGGGCCTTGAGAAGGGCCAGGGCCTCCCCCTCGGTGGGGAGGAGGAGGGGAAGGCCGCCCTCCGGGACCTCGCCTCTCAGGGCCTCCTCCAGGGGAAGGCCTTCCCTCAGGGCCCGTTCCCGGGCCGCCCGCAGGCGGACCAGGGCCCCCTCGGGCCAGAG
>BBBN01000341.1 GCA_001311585.1 Thermus sp. JCM 17653 | reverse complement strand
CCCCCTCCTTGGGGGGGCGCTCGCCAACCTGGGCCCCGCGGTGCCGGAAGAGGCCCTCACCCCCGTGGAGGAGGGGATGGAGGTCTTTGGGCTTTCGGGTGGTCCACCTCCCGGGGCACACCCTGGGCCAGGTGGGGCTTTTCCGGGAAGGGGTGCTCCTGGCGGGGGACGCCCTAAGGGGAAGGGGCCTTCCCCCTAGGTTCATCAACGAGGACCACGCCCTGGCGCGAAGGACGGTCCGCAAGATCCTGGAGCTTGGGGCAAAGCGGGTCTACCTGGGCCACGGGGGGCCCCTGACGGGGGAGGAGGTAGCGAGATCGCCCGTAGACTGGGGGTATGAGAAAAGCCCTGGCCTTTTGCTTGCTGGGCCTTTTTGCCCTGGCCCAAGAGGTGGTGGTCTACCCTGGCTTCGCCGAGGTCAAGGAGCCCCTGGACCTTCCCCCCTCCGCCTGGGTCTTTCTGGCCGGGGAGAAGCTTACCCGCATCCTCCCCGGCTCCTTGCGCCTTTTGGGGGTGGAGGAGAGGGAAAGGGTCTTCCAAGGGAGCACCGTGCTCTTCCGCTACCGGGGGGAGGGGAAGGCGACGCTTCGCTACCTCTACACGGGGCTTTCCGGGGAGGTGTTCTACACCCTAGACGAGGGAACCCTCACCGCCTGGGCCCGCCTCAAGCTGGAGGGGGAGGCCCTGAGGGCGGAAAAGCTCACCCTTCTCGTGGGGGAGGTGCGGGCCAGGCCTGTCCCCAAGATGGCCCTCCGCGCCCTGGAGGAAGCCCCGGAAAGCCCCTTCGGCCTTTTCCGCTACGAGCTTCCCCCAAGGACCCTTTCCCCCGGCACCACCGAGCTTCCCTTCCTGCGGCAAGGGGTGGCTCTGGAGAGGCTTCTCCGCTACCAAGCTCCCTTCCGCACCGAGCGGTTTCTCCCCTTGGAGCGGGGCTACCGCTTCCGGGCGCCTTTCCCCCTGGCCCCTGGGGAGCTGGAGGTGGTGGAGGAGGGGCTCTTCCTGGGCCAGGCCCTCCTCGCGGCCGTGCCCGAGGGGGAGGTGGCGGAGGTCTGGCTGGGCCAGGACCTGAAGGCCCGCCTCACCCGGAAGGTGGAGCTCCTCTCCCAGACCGACAAAGAAGCCACCTACCGGGTGGAAACCCGCCTGGAGAACCCCTACCCCTACCCCGTGGCCCTTTTCCTCTCGGAAACCTTCCCCAAGCCCTTCTGCCTGGACTTCCCCGGGGCGAGCCTCCTGCCCGAGGGGTACCGCCTCGAGGCGACCCTCCTGCCCAAGGAAGTCCGCCTTTTCGCCTACCGCCTCACGCTGCCTCGCTAGAGGACATCTGTCCTTAGGACCTTCCCCCATCCTTAGGGCATGAAGCCCGACCTCCACCGCTTCCCCCTCCTGGTGGCCTGGGAGATGACCCGGGCCTGCCTTCTGGCCTGCCTCCACTGCCGGGCCTCCGCCGAGCCCGACCCCCTCCCCGGGGAGCTTTCCACGGAGGAAGGCCTAAGGCTTTTGCGGGAGCTGGCCACCTACACCCCCAAGCCCATCCTCCTGCCCACGGGAGGCGATCCCTTGGCCCGCCCCGACCTCTTCCTCCTCTTGGAAGAGGCCAGGCGCCTCGGCCTCAAGGTGGGCCTCACCCCTGCGGTTACCCCCAGGCTTACCCGAGAAGCGGTGGCCCGCTTCCGAAAGCTCGGCGTTCACCAGATGGCCATCTCCCTGGACGGGGCAAGCCCCGAGGCTCACGACGGCTTCCGGGGCGTGCCGGGCACCTTCGCCCGGGCCCTTAAGGCCTTGGACTGGGCCCGGGAAGTGGGCCTCATGACCCAGGTGAACACCACCGTGTCCCGCCGCACCTGGAAGGAACTTCCCGGTATCGCCGCGATCCTGGCGGAGAAGGGCGTGGCCACCTGGGAGGTCTTCTTCCTGGTACCCGTGGGCCGGGGGGCCCTTTTGGAGCAGCTCTCCCCGGAAGAGTACGAGGAGGTCATGCACCTCCTCTACGATCTCTCCCGCCGCTACCCCTTCAAGGTTCGCACCACCGAGGGCCCCATGTTCCGCCGGGTGGCCCTGGAGCGCCGCCTTAGGGAAGGGGGAGAG
>BBBN01000340.1 GCA_001311585.1 Thermus sp. JCM 17653 | reverse complement strand
GGGCTTTCTCGCCAAAGGGGAGGCCCTCCGCGAGGAGGGCGCCGGGGCAAGGGGTTTCCGGGAGCGCCTCCTCGCCCTGGTGGAAGAGGCCCGGGGCCGCTGGGAGGCCCTGAGGCCAGAGGAGAGGGAGCGGCTTCTCTCCCAGATCATGGCCCTCCTTGCCCTGCTCCCCACAGAGAGGCTCGGCCGGCTGGGCCTCCTGGTGGCCAAGGGGATTCAGCTCGGGGCGAGGAAGGAGGTGCTTTCCCTTCTCCTTAAGCTCCTAAAGCCCTAACCCCAGGTTATACTCTTTCTTTGTGCGGGGCGTCCTCGAGGTCCTGGAGTTTCCCCGGTTGCGGGCCCTCCTGGCGGAAAGGGCTAAGACCCCTTTGGGCCGGGAGCTCGCCCTAAGCCTTTCCCCCTGGAGCGGGAAGAGGCCGAGCGCCGCCACCAGCTCACCCAGGAGGCCCAAAGCTACCCCTACGCCCTCCCCGAGGCGGGGGCCTAAGGGAGGCCCACGGGAGGGCCCTCGCGGGGGCGAGGCTTTCCGGCCCTGAGCTCCTTAGAGCGGCCAAGGCCCTGGAGGAGGCCATGGGCCTAAGGGAAGAGCTCCTTCCCCTGAGGAACGCCTTAAGCCAGGTGGCGGAGGGCATCGCCGACCACACCCCCTTCCTGGAGCGGGTGAGAAAGGCCCTGGACGAGGAAGGGGCGGTAAAGGACGAGGCGAGCCCGAGGCTTGCCCAGATCCGAAGGGAGCTCAGGCCCCTCAGGGAAGCCATCCTGGAGCGCCTCTACGCCCTCATGGACCGCCACAGGGAGGCCTTCCAGGACCGCTTCGTCACCCTAAGGCGGGACCGGTACTGCGTACCCGTGAAGGCGGGGATGGCCCAGAAGGTGCCGGGGATCCTCCTGGACGAGTCGGAATCGGGGGCAACCCTCTTCGTAGAGCCCTTCTCCGTGGTCAAGCTCAACAACCGCCTCCAGGCCCTGAGGCTCCAGGAGGAGGAGGAGGTGAACCGCATCCTCCGGGACCTCTCCGAGAGGCTCGCCAAGGACGAAGGGGTGCCGAAGACCCTGGAGGCCCTGGGCCTTCTGGACCTCGTCCAGGCCCAGGCCGCCTTGGCCCGGGACCTCTCCCTTTCCCGGCCCCGCTTCGGGGAGGGGTACGAGCTCTACCGGGCCTTTCACCCCCTGATCCCGGACCCCGTGCGGAACTCCTTCGCCCTGGACGAGAAAAACCGCATCCTCCTCATCTCCGGGCCAACATGGGGGGAAAGACCGCCCTCCTCAAGACCCTGGGCCTCGCCGTCCTCATGGCCCAATCGGGCCTCTTCGTGGCGGCGGAGAAGGCCCTTTTGGCCTGGCCCGACCGGGTCTACGCCGACATCGGGGACGAGCAGTCCCTCCAGGAGAACCTCTCCACTTTCGCCGGGCACCTAAGGCGCC
Organism: Thermus sp. JCM 17653; assembly: GCA_001311585.1. Taxonomy (GTDB): domain Bacteria; phylum Deinococcota; class Deinococci; order Deinococcales; family Thermaceae; genus Thermus. Next base: position 664 of record BBBN01000340.1, on the reverse strand, counting down.
TCAAGGAGATGCTGGAGGAGGCCACCTCCCATAGCCTCGTCCTCATTGACGAGCTCGGAAGCGGCACCGATCCCGAGGAAGGCGCGGCCCTCTCCCAGGCCATCCTCGAGGCCCTCCTGGAAAAGGGGGTCAAGGGGATGGTCACCACCCATCTCTCCCCCCTGAAGGCCTTCGCCCAGGGAAGGGAGGGGATCCAGAACGCCTCCATGCGCTTTGACCTCGAGGCCCTCCGCCCCACCTACGAGCTCGTCCTGGGGGTGCCGGGGCGGAGCTACGCCCTGGCCATCGCCAGGAGGCTTGCCCTCCCCGAGGAGGTCCTTAAGCGGGCCGAGGCCCTGCTTCCCGAGGGGGGAGGCTCGAGGCCCTTCTGGAGAGGCTTGAGGCCGAGCGCCTGGCCCTGGAGGCGGAGCGGGAGCGCCTGAGGCGGGAGCTTTCCCAGGTGGAGAGGCTCAGGAGGACCCTGGCCGAGCGGGAAGCCCATTACGAGGAGGAGCGGGCGGCACGGCTCAAGGCCCTGGAGGAAGAGGTGCGGGCCGAGCTCAAAAAGGTGGAGGCCGAGCTCAAGGCCCTGAAGGAAAAAGCCCGGACCGAGGGCAAGCGGGACGCCCTCCGGGAGCTCATGGCCCTAAAGGAGCGCTACGCCAAAAAGGCCCCGCCGCCCCCG
>BBBN01000339.1 GCA_001311585.1 Thermus sp. JCM 17653 | reverse complement strand
CCCGCACCGCCTCCAGGACGTCCCGGCCCGCCAGGTCTATGGCCGCCGCCCGGTCGAAGGTGAGCTTGATCCCCGCCTTGTCGGCGGCGATGAGGGCGTCCACCACCCGGTCCACGTTGCCCCGGCCAGGTAGTGGGCCTCGAGGCGGTCCAGCCGCACGTCCAGCCCCGCCTTGGTGGCCTTGATGAGGGGGTAGATGATCTTGGCCGGGGGGACGCGTCTTAAGCGCATGGCCACCAGGGTGAGGAGGGGGACCCTCACCCCGGCCGCCCAGGCGGAGATCCAAAGCTACCGGGATAAAGCTAAAGAAGAGGAAAACCAGGACGAGAACGACAAAGGCCAGAAAGAGCACGCCAAGTCCTTCCATATCACGCCTCCACAGGTTCCACCACCACCGTGGGCCCCCGCACCTCCACCACCCGGATGGCGGTGCCCTTGGGATGAAGCCCCGGTTGGCCACCACGTCCACGCGCTTGGCCCCGAAGCGGGCCACCCCTCCCGGCCTCAGGTCCGTGAGGGCGGTGCCCACCATGCCCACCTCCACCTCCTCCGGGGTGGCGTGGGCCTCGATGGCGCTTTCCAGCACCAAGGCCCGGGCGGGCCTGGTCCTCGGCAGGTAGCGGAAGACCACGAGGAGGCCCAAGCCCAGGGCGATCACGGCGATGGCCATCACCAGGAGGGCGTTTTCCCCGAAGGTAAAGTAGACCGAGGCCAGGATGCTCCCCACTCCCAAGGCCCCGGCGATGCCGAAGCCCGGGAAGAGGAAGGCCTCGGCCAACAGAAGCCCCACCCCTAAGAAGAAGAGGAGGAGTTCAAAGGCCCCGGAAAGCCCCGCAAGCCACCCCCCGGCGAAGTAAAGGGCGAGGAAGGCCAGGCCCAAGGCCCCCATGACCCCAAAGCCCGGGGTGAAGAGCTCCAGGAGGAGGAAAAGAAGCCCCAAGGCGAGGAGGAGCCCGGCCACGGCGGAGCTGGTGAGGAAGCGGGCCACCTGGACCCGGGGGCCGGGCTCGAGGCGGGTGGTCTCCGGGGCGAAGCCGCCTGCCGCAGGGCCTCGGGGAGGCTTCCCGCCTTGGAGTCCGCCACCTTCAGCTCCACCGCCTTGTCGGCGGAAAGGGTCAGGGGCTCCCCCTTGGCGGATAGCCCCGGGACCTCGAGGCTCGGGTCCACCATGGCCTCGGCGAGCTCCACGGGCCTTCCCCTTGCTTCGGCCACGGCCCGGAACTTGCCCTTGAGGGCAGAGATCACCTTCTGGTCGGCGGCCTGGGGTTCCTGGAGGGGGAGGGCCACCACGGGGAGGGCGGCCCCGATCTCCGAGCCCGGGAGCATGGCGATCTGCCTGCAGGAGAGGGCGATGAGGGCCCCGGCCGAGAAGGCGTTTTGCACCACGGCCAGGGTGGGGAGGGGGGTCTGGAGGATGCGGTCGGAGATGCGGATGGCGGCGTCCACCCGTCCCCCGGGGGTGTCGATGAGGAAGGCCACGCCGCTGGCCCCTTCCCGTTCCGCCCGGGCCAGGGCCTGCTCCACGAAGACCGCCAAGGCGGGGTCTATCTCCCCCTGGATGGGGATGAGAAAGGTCTTCCCCAGGGCCAGGGGAAGGAGGAAGGCGAGGGCCAAAAGCCTTTTCACCGTCCCCATTCTATAGGTTTTCCCGGGCCTTGGGTGCCCTGGGCCACGCTAAGTACCCCCGCGGTGGGGCCCCAAAAGGAGCTAGGTAAAGGCCTCTCTGGTGCAGAACCCAGGCGCTGGCGCTTATCCTTAGGGGGATGCTGCGCTTCGCCGTCCTGGGCCACCCCGTGGCCCACTCCCTCTCCCCGGCCATGCACGCCTTCGCCCTGGAAAGCCTGGGGCTTCGGGGAAGCTACGAGGCCCTGGAGACCCCCCTGGAGGCCCTTCCAGAGCGCCTAGAGGAGGCGCGCCGGGCCTTTCGGGGGGTGAACCTCACCCTGCCCCTCAAGGAGGCGGCCCTGGGGCACCTGGACTGGGTCTCCCCCGAGGCCCAAAGGATCGGGGCGGTGAACACGGTGCTCCAGGTGGAGGGGCGGCTTTTCGGCTTCAACACCGACGCCCCCGGCTTCCTCGAGGCCCTAAGG
>BBBN01000338.1 GCA_001311585.1 Thermus sp. JCM 17653 | reverse complement strand
CCGAGGCCCTGGCCCTCTGGTGGCCCAAGGTGGAGCGGCTCCTGCCCGAGTTCCCGAGGCGGCACGAGGTGCGGTGGTACCCCGACGGGAGCCGGGCGGTGGTGGCCTGGGACCTCGAGGCCCTCAAGGTGTGGTACAAGCGGGTGCTGAGGGGGTAGCTGGGGGAGGGGAAGCCCGTACGCGTTCTTTGGGCGGGCTTGAGCATCCCTCTCAGCGCGCACCTGGTCAGGGATGGCTTCGGTCAAGCTTGACAGGCTTTGACTAACTAGCTAGCATAACTACTGAGGAAAGTTATGGTTGACCCTAACCAGGTCATCTACCAGAAGCCGCCTCCAGCTGGTGGCCGTCCTCTTCAACGGGGGAGCGAACTCCTACTCCGTGGCCCTGGTCCGGTGGAGGGAGGAGGAGACCGAGGGGGAGGTGTGGCCCTACGCCCTGGGCATCCGCTGGAACGGCGGCCCGGACCCCAAGGATAAGGGGGGGCCCCTAAGCAGCGGCCGCCCCATCTGGTACATCCTGCCCAAAGACCTGGTGCCCTGGGTCCTCGAGGGCCTGCTCCAGCGCCCCGAGACCGACAGGACGGCCTTGGCCCTGGCCCGGGAGAAGCTCCTCGGCAAGGAGGGCAACCCCGAGGCTCGGAAAGGGGAGGGGGTTGGTTAAGGCAGAAGAGAGGAGGGCAAAAATGGAGGGCAGGAACGCCTTTATTCTGCGGCTGGCTCCCCTGGGACGGGACCTGACCCAGGAGGCCCTGGAGAAGGACGAGGTCTTCGTGGGGTGGAAAGAGGTCAAGGGCCTGCTGGAGGAGGACCTGAGCCTCTACGACGTCTACGACGTCCGCGAGCGGGTGAAGGCCGCCTACGGGATTGAGGACAACCGCTCGGCGAGCGCCTCTGCGAGGTTCCTCTGGGACTTCCTCAAGGTGATGAAGCCGGGGGACTACGTGGTGGTTCCCTCGCCGGGCCATTTCTACGTGGCCGAGATAACGGGAAACCCCTACTACGACGAGAGCCACCCCGTCGCCGCCTACCGCAGGCCCGTCCGCTGGCTCAACGACAAGAAGCCTATCCCCCGCGAGCTGGCCTCAGCCGCCTTGCAGGCCCGGATGAAGGCCCGCGGGACCCTCATGGACACCAGCGACCTGGTGACCGACATTGAGAGGGTCGTGGAGGACGCTAAGCGGGGCGCAACGCCCAACCTGGCCCGGGAGCTTCGCGCCCGCATGGTGAAGGCCGTGCACGAAGAGCTCATCCGCGGCCGCATGAACCCTGACCGGTTTGAGAAGCTCCTGGCCCGTCTCGCACAGGCCATGGGGGCCTTGAGCGCGACGGTGGTCTCCCGAAGAAAAAACCAGGGAGCGGACGTGGTGGCCGAGTTCAAGCTTATGGACGGAATACCGGTCAGTGTCGGTATCCAGGCCAAGTTCTACCAGCCCGGAAACCCCATGGGGAGGCAAGCCGTGGATCAGCTAGCCCAGGCCTTGCGCGAGGGGGTTGCCCAGGTGGGGCTGGTGGTGACCACGGGGGACGTGAGCGAGGAGGCCTACCAGGTGGCCGAGGAGTACCGGAACCAGGAAAACCTCAGGATCGGCATCCTGAGCGGAAAGGAGCTGGCCGAGCTCATCGTGGACAAAGGGCTCTGGTCCGCCCTTGACTTTTGAGGGGCCGGAGGGAGGGGGATAGGCTCCCCCTCCCCTTTCCCGGCGAAGGGCTTTTGGAGCCAGAAGAAGCTGCAATGCTACACCTGAACTCAAAATTGGCCCTAGATCGTAGCTCTTGGAGTAAAGTAGGAACATATCCGCTTTATTTGGCGCCTAAAAGCTCTGGCTGAGGGTATGGAGATATAAATAAGCGCACCCCAAACCCCGGCCCCGCGAGGCCGGGGGTTCGTTTGGGTTTCCCCCTTGGCCATGACCCCACCCCCAGGGGCGGGGAAGAGGAGGTTTGCCGATGGAGAAGAAGGCGTGGTTCCAGGAGGTTTCGCTGGCGAAGGTCTTTGAGACGATGGTGGACCTGGAGGGGGCCCGGGCCGCCCTCCGCTTTTTATCGGGAAAGGGGCCGGGCCCCTCTCCCCGGACGCCCCGCCCCCGCCCGAGGTGGAGGCGGAGC
>BBBN01000337.1 GCA_001311585.1 Thermus sp. JCM 17653 | reverse complement strand
CTTGGACCTGCCAGGGCGTGGTGGCGGTGGGGGCGCTGGAACAGAACCCCACCCAGGGTGGCCTCAGGCCCGCGCCCTACAGCACCCGTGGGGCCTACGTGGACCTGGCCGCCCCGGGCACCGACCTGGAGTGCGTGACCCCTGGGAGAGGGCAAGGCCTCTGTACGGGAACCTCCTTCGCCACCCCCTTGGTGGCCGGGGCCATGGCTCTTTGGCTTTCCGCCCAGCCAAACCTGACCCCTGCCCAGCTCCAGGCGAACCTGGAGCAGTACGCCAGACCCCTGCCCTTTTCCCCGCAGGAGGTGGGCAAGGGAATGGTGGATCTCTCGCAGGCCCCCTGAGGCCCCACCCTCCACTTCCACCCCCGCCCGGTGCGGGGGTGTTCCTGTTCAAAGAGCGCTCAGGGAGAATTCACCCCCCCTCTCCTACCCTGCTAATCGAGGTCCCAACACGAAGACCTCGAAGGAGGATGAAGATGCGTAAACCCTGGCTTTTAGGAACCCTTGGACTTTTGCTGGCCCTGCTGGCGGGCTGCGGCGGGCAGAATACCTCGCCGTCCGGCTCCACTCCTCTGAGCGAGCTTACGGCGAACGACGACGCGCTCTACGGGGCCGGGCAGCCTCTGCTGGAAGAGGCGGCAGCCGCCTTCTCCGACCTCATGCCCCAGGCGCAGGCCACAGCCGCCGACCCCCGACCTCTGACCATGGCCAAAGACTCCGCGGGCAACGTGGTATTGATCGGCGGCCCCTGGCGGCCGCCCTTCCCCTGGCCGATCCCCCCGGTGGACAAGCCGCTGTTTGTGGTCATCAAGCTTCCTTCCTGCCCCGGAGGATGCAGACCCGAAAGCTATATGGCCATCCTGCGGCAGGACCCTCAGAGTAGGGAATACTTCCTGGAGTGGCAGGGTGCCCGCGGCAGCGCCCCGGTACGTACCCGCCCGAGTGGAACAACAGGGGGATTTTAGTGGGAGCGGAAAATACGTGGTCAAGTTCTCCTTCAAGCTCATTCCTCCCACCATCGACATGATCATCGAGAAGGTGCCCGACACCCCCACTGACCCCTTCAGCCGAATGCACGTCGTGGCCCCCCTCCCCCCGAACACCCTCCCCGGACGTCCCCTGAGCGGCACGCTGGACTCCGCGGGCTACGAGGCCAAGTTCAAGGACGTATGTTGTGGGCGCCCCAAACCCTTCCCTCCGGTATGGCCTCCCATCTGGCTCCATCGGGAAGACCTCTCGGTGGTGGCCCTACCCTACGACAACCCCAAGGTGAAGAGCGCCCAGACCATCGAGGAGCTGGTGGGGGAGAACCTGGGATTCCTGTACCTGCGCAAAAAGCCGTTCCCCATCGGAACCCCCACCGACTGCGGGCCAAACGGGGTCTGGTGCCCTCCTGACCAGGATCCGTTCCTGAACATGCGCGTGATTACAAACCCCCAGGGCGGGTACGCGGTGCAGCTTACCAAATTGCGCGATCCCAAAGTGGTCATCGCCACTCTTCCGGCCCAGATTGCGCTCGATGACGGGCCTCAGGGCATAGACATCGAGGATGATATCGCTTCCCCGAACGAGCCCACCCTCAAAATCAAGTGGCCCAAGATCAAGATCATAATCATCATCTGCCTGGACTTACGCGGCCTCCACCTGCACCGGTAACAGAGGGCTCAAATCCAGGCTCAGCTTACCCGCGATGAGTCTCCGTCGGCATTGGTAGAAACTCAACTTCAGCCGCTCTCGCTGACACTCGATGAGCCCATAGGCCACCAACCCCAAGGCCAGATGGGCCAGCAGCCTGGCCCTACGCCAGTGCCGATGCCCCGTCCACCCCAGTTCCTGCTGAAGCCCCCGGAAAATCTCTTCAATCGCTTGCCGCAACCGGTAGATCTCCCTCATCCCCACCCCCCACCATCCCTCCCGGTCCGTCCCGTAAAACTTCCCCCCGCGCTTGAGCACCCCCACGGCAAAGGTCAGGCCCCTAAGCTCCCCGTCTTCACCCAACGGGTACCCCCATGCCTCCTGAGCTGGACACCGTCCAGCACACGGTTAGACCTGAGCCTCGTGACAAAAGACCAGCCGTGGGCATGGAGCCACTCCAGGACCTGCTTCGCCGCGTACCAGGCGTCAAAGAGCACCCCC
>BBBN01000336.1 GCA_001311585.1 Thermus sp. JCM 17653 | reverse complement strand
CCCAGGGCCAGCGCCCCCCAGGCCCAAAGGGGCCGTCGCCTCAAGGGGAACCAGGCCAGGAGCAAGGGCCAGGCCCAGGGCCCCGCCCCCCAGGCCTACCTGGGGCAGGACGAGCCCTCGCTGGGAGAGGATGATCCCGCCCCAGGAAAGGGCCTTTTCCCAGGGAGGAAGCTTGAGGAGCACGGCGAAGTACCAGACGAAGAGCTGCAGGAGCAGGGGAGTGTTCCGGATGGACTCCACGTAGCCCATGGCCAGGCCCCGGGCCAGGGGGTTCGCGGAAAGGCGGCCCGCGGCCACGAGGAGGCCGAGGACGGTGGCCAGGAGGATGCCCGCTAGGGCCACCTTCAGGGTATTGAAAAAGCCGGCCAAGAGGGCCTGGAGGTAGGTGTCCGAGGGGTAGAAGGGGCGCAGCCCCTCGCCGGGGGCGTAGGTCAGGCCCTCGCTCAGGCTAAACCCCGCCTCCTGGGAGAGGAAGGCGAAGCTGAAGGGGATGCCCTGGGCGGCCATGCGGGACCGGGCCTCGGCGAGGAGGAGGAAGAGGCCCCAGGCCACGAGGCCCAGGACCAGGGCCTGGACGAGGAGGTCGCGGGGGCGGGGCATTGGGGCTTAGCGGAAGGGCGGACTGTACATGAGGCCCCCGTACCGCTGGAGGCGTTTAGGGTGCCGGTGCGGGGGATGTAGAAGGGGCTCTTGGCCCCGAAGAAGCGGTCGTAGATCTCCCCGTAGTTGCCCACGGCCCGGATCACCCGCACCACGAAGTCCCGGGGCAGGCCCAGGTCCTGGCCCAAGGTGCCCTCGAGGCCCAGGAAGCGCCGGATCTCGGGCACCTCGCTCTTGAGGAACTGGTCCAGATTCTTCTGGGTGATGCCGTACTCCTCCGCCTGGATGGTGGCGTAGACGATCCAGCTCAGGGCGTCGCGCCAGCGGGAGTCGTTCTCCCGCACGAAGCCCGCGAGGGGTTCTTTGGAGATGGTCTCCTTCAAGATGACGAGCTCCTCGGGCTTAGGGGCGGTGGCCCGATACCCCACCAGCTGGGACTTGTCGGCGGTGAAGGCGTCGCACCGCCCCTGGAGGAAGGCGTTCATCACCTTGGCCCCGTCCTCAAAGGTGAGGACCTTGGCGCCCCTCCACCGCTGGGCCCGGATGTAATCGGTGATGTTCTTCTCGTTGGTGGTGCCCTGGGTGGTGCAGAAGGTGGCGTCCTGAAGCTCCCGGAGGCTGTTGGCGCGCCCCTTCTTCACCATGACCCCCTGGCCGTCGTAGAAGGTGACGGGCAGGAAGTCCACGCCTAGGGCCCCGTCCCGGTTGGCGGTGACCGTGGTGTTGCGGAAGGCCACGTCCACCTCCCCGTTCTGTACCGCCTGGAACCGGACCCGGGCGTCCAGGGGCACGTAGTCCACCTTGTCGGGATCCCCGAAGAGAGCCGCGGCCACCGCCCGGCAGAACTCCACGTCAAAACCGGTGTACTTGCCCGTCTTCTGGTCCAGGAAGCCGAACCCCGGGAGGACGGCGTTCACTCCGCAGACGAGCCGCCCCCGTCCCTTGACCACGTCCATCCGGGACTGCTGGGCCAGGGCACCGGAAAGCCCCAAAAACACCGATATTAAGACCAAAAGCCACTTGCGGTTCATATGCCCTCCTTACTTTATGGCACCGATTCTAACGGCTCCCTTGACGGGTGTCAACAACGTGAGGGCTTGCCTTTGCAAGGCAAGCCCTCCCCCGGGGTCTTGGGGGGATCGGGGGTCGGCGCCAACTTGGACCCGGTCAAACGATCTGGCCCGGCTCGTTCTTGGAGGTGCCCAAAACCTCCACCCGCAGGGCCTGCGGCCCCGGCAGAACGTAAAAGCGCACCGCGTCCGTGGGCTCAATGACCCTTCCCACCTCCGCCTTGAGGCGGGCGAACTGGGCCGGGGAGAGCTCCCCTTCCAGCACCGAGTTCTGGACCCAGGTGAGGTAGCGCCGCCCCACCTGGAGCACCTTGGCCACCCGCTCCACCGCCACGTCATAGACCATGACCACGTACACCGCCTACACCCCGACCACGCCCACCGCGCACCCCTCCAGGCCCTCCACCCTGAGGACCGGGGCCCCTGTAGGCCACGGTCAGCGGCCTACCTCCCGCCTCGAGGGCCAG
>BBBN01000335.1 GCA_001311585.1 Thermus sp. JCM 17653 | reverse complement strand
CTGCGGGGCGAGCCTCGCCGCAGAGCCTCCCACCCTCAAGCTCCTCCCGCCCCCGGCCCTCCTGGGCCTGCCCAAAAGGCGCATCACCAGCGACGAGGAGGACGGGCCCGGCTCGGGTACGAGGTGGAGTGGGACTGGAGGCCCAAGGCCCCCAAGGCCTACCGACACGGTGAGGTGCGCCTTCTCTACGAGCACAACGCCGAGGTGGTGGCCCTGAACAAGGGCCTTAGGGCCTGGTTCCTGGAGGAGGAGGACACCCCCTTGCAGGGGGGCTTCGTCTACTGCAAAAGGTGCCGCCGCTTCCTCCTCACGGAAAAGGAGCTAGAGGAACACCCCTGGAAGGAAGGCAAGGAGGGCCGCTGCCCCGTAGGGGGGCAGGAGGCCGACCTGGAGCGGGGGGTGGTCCTCGAGGCCCGGGCGGAAAGCGATGTCCTGGCCTTGGAAGCGCCCCTCCCTCCGGAGGTCCCGGAGGAAAAGGCGGAGGCCTTCTACCTGAGCCTCCTCGCCGCCTTCCGCAAGGCCGCCCTGGTGGTCTTGGAGCTCGCCGACGACGAGCTCTTTGGCTTTCTGCAAAAGACTTCGGACGGCCGGGCACCTTACCGGGTGGTCCTGGCCGAGGGGTACGAGGGGGGCTTGGGGGCCCTCGCCGCCTTGGCCACCTGGCCCGCCGAGGAAACGCCCCACCCCCTCCAGGAGCTGGCCGCCACGGCGCTAAAGCTCATGCACCTGGGAGAGAAGGAGCTTGCGAGCGGGCCTGCTACGACTGCCTCATGGACTACGGCAACCAGGCCCACCACGCCCTCTTGGACCGGACCCTGGTCCTGGGTTTCTTCACTGACCTTAGGGAGGCCATCTTCCAGGAGGAGCGGGAAGAGGAAGCCTGCCCCGGGCTTGGGGCGCTCCAGGCCCTTTGCGAGAGCGAGCTGGAAAAAAAGGTGGCTCCTGGAGTGCTGCCGGAGGGGCCTCCCCCTCCCCGAGGAGGCCCAGCGCGTCCTGGACCTGGGAGGCACCCACACCCGCTTGGACTTTTTCTACCGAAAGGGGTAGGGGTCTTCGTGGACGGCCCGCCCCACGAGGACCCCGAGCGCGCCCGGAAGGACCGGGAGCTCCGCCAACGCCTTACCCTCCTCGGGGTGCCCTACGTGGTCTTCCGGGACGGGGAACCCTGGGACGAGGCCTTCGCTGAGCTCGGAAGGCTTCTGGGAAGCGGGCCCGAGGGGGGATGGGAGGAGGCTTTGGAACTGGCCGACCCCACTTACCGACCCCTCCTCGAGGGGCTTCGCCGCCTGGGCTTCCCGCCCCCGGACGAGGTGGGGGAAGACCTGGTCCAGGAGGGGCGGATCGTGGGGCAGAGCGTGGCCCGGTGGGGCGGGAAGCGGCTGGTGCCCCCGGGCCTCGAGGGGTTCGGCTTTGGGGTCAAACCCGACACGCCCCTCGAGGCGGTGGCGCAATACTTGAAGGCGTGAGGAGGACCTATGAACGTGGCCATCGCAGACTCCTTTTATAAAAGCCTCTCCAAGCTCACTCGGGAGGAGCAGGACCAGGTGCGGGAAACCGTCTTCCTCTTCCTGCAAAACCCCAATCACCCCAGCCTCAAGTGGCACAAGTTGGAAAGGTTGAAGAAAAAGGGGTTCTCGGCCCTCTACGTCAACATGGACCTCCGCATCATCGTCTACGAGGGCCGCGAGGTGCCCTACATTTTGGTCTACGTGGACCACCACGACGACGCCTACCGCTGGGCCGAGAACCACCAGGCGGAGGTCCACCCCAGGACCGGGGTCCTCCAGATCTTCCGCGTGGTGGAGGAAACCAAGGTGGTGCCCCGGAAGATCCGCCCCCTCCTCAGCTACCCCGAGGACTACCTCCTGGACCTGGGGGTGCCCCCCTCCTACCTCCGGCCCCTTCTCCTGGTGGAAAACGAGGACCAGCTCCTAGAGCTCCTCTCAGGTCTCCCACAGGACGTCCAGGAGAGGCTTTTGGACCTCCACGCGGGCAAGAAGGTGGTGCCGCCCCCCAAGGTCAGGACCTGGAGGACCTCGCCCGCCACCCCCTCTCCCGGCAGCACCTGCAGTTCATCCAGGACCTGGACGAGCTCCGCCGGGCCCTCTCCCACCCCTGGGAGCGGTGGACTGGTCTTCCTCCACCGGCCC
>BBBN01000334.1 GCA_001311585.1 Thermus sp. JCM 17653 | reverse complement strand
CCTCGGGCCGGGTGTCGTCCAGGACGGCCTGGGCGTGGACGAGGAAGGCCCGCCTCCGGATCTCCTCGGGGGGGACGTAGGCCTGGGAGGCGTTGAAGGAGAAGGCCACGGGGGTGAGGGTGCCCCGGGGGGCCTCGTAGAGGCTCTTGACCACGGGCTCCACCTTCTCGGAGAAGTCCCGCGGGGCTACGTCGTCGAAGACCACGGGGAACTCGCTCCCCGACTCGTGGAGGGCGAGGAGGGCCCGCTTCCCGAGCTCCGTGCCCGGGATGGGGTCCACGGGCACCCCCACCAGGCTTCGGGAGAGGAGCCTCAGGAAGGTGGTCTTCCCCGCCCCCGACTTCCCGAAGACCAGGGCGTAGAGGGGGTAGTGGTGGGGGGAGAGGCCCTCGAGGTGGGCCCGGCGGAGGAGACGGCTCATGAGGGGGGCGGTCCAGTACCAGGCCCAGAGGCGGAAGTAGGCCTCGGCCTGCTCCCGGGCTTCTTCCTCGTGGAGGAAGTGCCCCGAGAGGTAGCGGTTGAGGAAGCGGGCCATGGCGAAGGCCTCTTCCCGGACCCCCGGGTCCTCCAGGGAGAGGAAGGGGCGCAACTCCCCCAAGGCGAACACGCCTCCCTCCTCCTCCCGCACCTCCAGGAAGGGGGGCCTTCCTCCTCCTCGGAACGCGCCCTTCCGAGCCGCAGAGCCTTCACCGCCTTGGGCGGGATCTCCAACCCCCCGGGCCTAGGCTTGGCCTCTTTGGCCACGGCCTCGTAGGCCTTGGCCCGCCTCAGGACCACCTCCGCCCGGTACACCACGGGCACCTCCTTGGGCACCTGGACCACCACGGCGCGCTTCTCCGCCGCCTGGAGAAGGGGGAGCTCCTCGGGGGCCGCCTGGCGCAGGAGGAGCTCCGGGCGCACGGGGTCCGCCTCCCTCCTTACCTCCCGGTAGAGGGCGAGGAGGCGCTCCACCCCCTCCTCGTCCTCCACCAGGAAGAGGACCTCCGCCTGGCCCCCCTCGAGGGCTCCGGGAGAGGTTGGCGCTCCCCGCCAGGGCGAAGCGCCGCCCCCCTTTCTCCACCAGGTAGAGCTTGGCGTGGCTCGGTCGCCGGGAGAGGAGGAGGCGGAGCCTTCCCGCCCGCAGGGCCTCCAGCACCGCCTCGCTCCCCCTCACCTCGCCCTGTATCTCCTCCAGGACCAGGGCCTGGAGGGCGAGGAGCTGGTCCAGCTTGCCCACGGGGGTGGGGTGGCCGAAGACCACCTCCATCTCCCCCACCTTGGGGGCGAGCTCCCGGATGAGGCCCTCGGAGGCGGAGTAGGTGAGGGCGAGGACCCGGTCGGCGCCCTCCAGGGCCTCGAGGGAGAAGGGCTCCTCCGCTAAAAAGCGGACCCTGAGCGCCTTGGGACCTGCCGGGAAAAGACCTTCCACCGCTCATCCCCCTTTCCCAGGGCTAAAACAACCATAGCCCTTTCCTGGGAGGAATGCAAGAGCCCTGGGGACCACACGCACAGGCCGAGCTTTTCGTGAGCTGGAAGGCCCCCAAGAAGCCCCCACCCCATCCGTGGAAACCGCTCAATCCCCTCGCGGGGCTATCCCGGCGAGCGCGGGGTGTAGCCACATCGTCCCCAAGGGGCCGCCTTCGGGCGGCGGGCTGCCCGGGAGGCCCTCACCCCGGGCCCGCTTCCGCCCCAAGAAGGCCCAAGAGGCGGCGTAGGACCTCCTCGGCCCGCTCCTTGGCCCTCAGGCTTTCCTCCTCATGCAAGGTCCCCTCCCGCAGGTCCGCCACCAGGGCCCGGGGCTTCCCCAAGGCCCAGGCGTAGAGCCCCACCTGGAGGAAGTAGGCCCTTGCGTCCACCTGGCGGTCCGTCTTGTAGTCTAGGACCCAGTCCTCCCCCACCCGGTCCGCCCGGCCCTCGAGGCGCACCCCCAAAAGCTCCAGAGCCACAGGCATTTCCTTGGCCACCGGCCCCGCGGTAGGGGGCGAAGTCCTGGGCAGTGAAGAAGGCGCGGGCGAGCCCAAGGGCCTCCTCCACCTCCTCCCCTTCCGCACCGGGGAAGGTCTTCTCCAGGAAGTCCCGGCCCTCCCTCTCCAGGGCTTCCAGGGCGTCAAAGCGCTCCAGGAGGGCGTGGACCAACTGGCCCACCCCGCGCCGCCCGGGCCCTCCGTCCTCCTTCGG
>BBBN01000333.1 GCA_001311585.1 Thermus sp. JCM 17653 | reverse complement strand
CTGCCAGGGGCAGGTAGCCAGGGCCGCCCCCAAAAGCCCTAAGGAGACCACCCCCTGGGCCGCCTCCGGCCCCACGGCGAAGGTTCGCTCCAGGACGGGGAGGGCCGGGGCCAGGCTGCTTTCGCTTAGGGTGCCGAGGAGGACACCGGAGAGGAGGGCGAGAAGCCTCCGGTCCATAAGGGCCAGTCTAGACCTTTCAGGGTGAGGGCTCTCCTTGCGCCTTCCCGTTCCGCTTGCGAGGATGGGGCCGTGCTCGAGACCCGCTACCTGGAGGGGCTCACCTACGAGGGGCTCCTTCCCCGCCTCTTGAGGAACCGGGACCGGGTGGAGGCCTTCCACGCGGCGCTTCCTCCCCTGAAGCCCCTGCCCCGGGCGGTGAGGGCCCTCGCCCTGGTGGAGGACTGGTGCCCGGACTCCGTCCAGGCCATCCCCGTTCTCGCCCGGCTTCCCCTCGAGGTCCGCTTCTTCTTCCGGGACGAGAACCCCGACCTCGCCGAGGCCTACGCCAAGGAGGGGAAGCGCATCGTCCCCACCGTGGTCTTCCTGGACGGGGCCTATGGGGAGCTTGCCCGCTGGCACGGGCCCCCGGAGGCGGCCCGGGCCTTCCTGCGGGAGAAGAAGGCGGAGGGGCTTTCCCCGAAGGCCCTCCTCCTCGCCTACCACGAGGCCTTCTTCCGCTTCGCCGAGGCCATGCTGGCCGAGTGGGAGGCCCTCCTTTCCCCATAGGGGAAAGGTGTAGGTCTTCCGGGACTACACTTTTCCACGTTTCCACACCCGGCCCCAGACTGGGGGCGTGGACACGCGGGGTCTTTCTCCTTTCCGAGGCCCGGGGGCTTTCCCGGGACTCCTTGGGCGGCAAGGGCTTTGGCCTCGCGGAGATGGCGGCGGCGGGCCTGCCCGTCCCCCCGGCTTCATCGTCACCACGGAGGCCTGCCGCCAGTACCTGAGGACGGGGGAGGTGCCGGGGCTCTTTGAAGAGGTACGGGCCAAGATGGCGGCCCTCGAGGGCCTAGTGGGCAAGCGCTTCGGCCGGGGGGAGGGGAAGACCCCTCCTCTTCTGGTTTCCGTGCGGAGCGGGGCCCCGGTTTCCATGCCCGGCATGATGGACACCATCCTCAACCTGGGCCTCACCCTGGAAGGGGTGGAGGCCCTGGCCCGGGCCACGGGAAACCCCCGTTTCGCCTGGGACAGCTTCCGCCGGCTCCTCGCCATGTACGGGGAGGTGGTCTTGGGGGAGCGGGCCGAGGTCTTTGAGGGGATGCTCTCCGCCCTCAAGGAGGAAAGGGGGGCCGGGACGGACGCCGAGCTGGGGCCTGAGGACCTGGAGGGGCTCGCCTTCCGGTACCTCCGCCACCTCGAGGCCCGGGGCACCCCCTTCCCCATGGACCCCTGGGCCCAGCTCCAACGGGCCATAGAGGCCGTCTTCAGGAGCTGGCAGAACCCCAGGGCCCGGACCTACCGCCGCATCTACGGCATCCCCGAGGACCTGGGCACGGCGGTGGTGGTCCAGGCCATGGTCTTCGGCAACCTGGGGGAGGACTCGGGCACCGGGGTGGGCTTTACCCGCAACCCCGCCACCGGGGAGAAGGGCCTCTACGGGGAGTACCTGAGGAACGCCCAGGGGGAGGACGTGGTGGCGGGCGTCCGCACCCCCGAGCCCCTGGAGCGCCTGAAGGAGTACGCCCCCGGGCTTTACGAGGAGCTCCTCCGGGTGGCGGAGCGCCTGGAAAGGCACTTCCGGGACATGCAGGACTTTGAGTTCACCGTGGAAAGGGGGAGGCTCTTCCTCCTTCAGACCCGCTCCGGCAAGCGCACGGCCCAGGCGGCGGTGCGGATCGCCGTGGAGATGGCCGAGGAGGGGCTCATCTCCCGGGAGGAGGCGGTCATGAGGGTGGAGGCCAACGCCCTCCCCGGCCTCCTCAAGCCGAGCGTGGACCGGGCTAGGGCCCCTAAGCCCCTTCTCAAGGGCCTCCCTGCGAGCCCCGGGCCGCGGTGGGCCACGCCGCCTTTTCCAACGAGGCCGTGGAGCGTTTCCACGCCGAGGGGCTTCCCGCCGTTCTCGTCCGCCCCGAGACCACCCCCGAGGACATCACCGGGATGTACCTGGCCAAGGGGATCCTCACCGCCCGGGGCGGCCTCACCTCCCACGCGGCGGTGGTGGCC
>BBBN01000332.1 GCA_001311585.1 Thermus sp. JCM 17653 | reverse complement strand
CTTTGGCGGCCAGGCGGTGGCGGCGGCGGCGGCCCAGGCCACCCTGGACCTCTTGGAAGGGGGCCTTATGGAAAACGCCGCCCGGGTGGGGGAGTTCCTCCTCGAGGAGCTCAAGGCCCTGCAGGCCCGCTTCCCCTTCCTGGGAGACGTGCGGGGCAGGGGCTCATGATCGGCCTGGACTTCGGCAGCGCCGAGGAGGAACGCCCCGACCTCCGGGACAAGGCCCAAAGGCTCGCCTTTGAAAAGGGCCTCCTTACCCTGGCCGCAGGGCCCTCCGCCTTGCGCCTGGCCCCGCCCCTGGTCCTCTCCCGGGAGGAGGCGGCCATGGGGCTGGAGATCCTGGAGGAGGTCTTCCGGAGCCTGTAGTACCACCCCATGCTGGCTTACGCCAGCATGGGGGCCCCGGTAAAAAAAAGCCCACAGGACTTCCCCGCCTGGACTTGGGCGAAGGATTCACGCAAAGGGGTACAAGAACGCCCCGCCCTGGTACCCCCAGGGCGGGGGATTCGGGAAGCCCTACTTGGGCTCCCCTGGCCAGTCCCCCACCACCCCGGAAGCGGCCCATTCCATGGTGAGGAGCTCCTCGAGGCTGGCCTTCCTCCCGGCGGGGATTCGCACCACGCCCTTGCGGTCCCGGATGCCCGGTGAAAGGGTCAAAGGTGGGCTTGGGGCTGGACATGTCCTTTAAGAGGGCCATGATGCGGTCGTAGACCGCCACCTTTTTACCGCCCACGCTCATCTGGGCCTTCTGCAAGAGGGGCACGTGCTTGGGTTGATGGGCACCCCGTAGTCCGCCCCCATCTCCACCGCCCCATGCTGCAGGAGCCAGAAGTAGTCCACGTTCTGCAGGTTCTTAGGGGTGTAGACCCCTTCCTTCACCTTCTTAAGGAAATCGGTGTAGATGACCTCCCAGTGGACGATCTGCTGAGACCACGTGGTCGGGGGCGAACTTCAGCATGGGGGTGTAGTGGCCGAAGGAGTAGGCCCCCTTTCTGGCCGCCGTCTGGATCACCGTGGGGGTGTCCTCGGTGAAGGCGAAGACGTCCGCCCCTTGGGAAAGCAAGGCCTCCGTGGCCTCCCGGGCTTGGCCGGGTCGTACCAGGCGTTGATCCAGCGCACCAGGACCTGAGCCTTGGGGTTCACCGCCCGCACCCCCAGGGCGAAGGCGTTGATGTGCCGCTTCACCTCAGGGATGGGGAAGGCCGCCACGTACCCACCTTGCCCGTCTTGCTGAGGGCCCCGGCGGCGAGGCCGTTCAGGTAGTAGACCTGGTAGAAGTCGGCCATGTAGGTGGCCACGTTGGGGGCCCGCTTGATGCCCGTGGCGTGAGCGAAGAGGACGTTCGGTACTTCTTGGCGGCCTCGAGGACCGCCTCCCCGTACCCGAAGCTGGCGGCGAAGATCACCCGGCAACCCTCCCTCACGAAGCGGTCTATGACCGGCAGGGCCTGGGCCTCGGGAACGCTTTCCACGTAGCGGGTCTCCAGCCAGGGGAGGGCGGCCTCCGCCTTCTTGCGGCCCACGTCGTGGGCGTAGGTCCAGCCCGCGTCCCCCACGGGCCCCACGTAGATGAAGCAGGCCTTGAGCTTGTCCTCCTGGGCGAACCCTAGGCCCAGGACCAGAAGAAGCGCCAAAAGTCTCCGCATCCTCCTCACCTCCCCCGCTCAAAGGGCACCCCCAGGGCCTTGGGGGCCCGGGCGCGCCCCGAGAGGGCCAGGACCAGGATAACCAGCAGGTAGGGCATGGCGGCGAAGGCCTCGCTCGGTATAGGTACACTGCCCTGCAGGCGGAACTGGAGGAAGAAGAGGAGGCCAAAGAGGTAGGCCCCAAGGACCGCCCGCAAAGGCTCCCAGGCGGCGAGGATCACCAGGGCGATGGCCACGAAGCCGAGCCCCCCCGTCATGCCATCTGTCCAGGAGGGGCGGTAGGCCAAGGAGAGGTAGGCCCCCGCCATCCCGATGAGCCCGCCCCCCAAGGCCAGGGCCCCGTAGCGCACCCGGTCCACGTCCACCCCGAAGAGGTCCGCCGCCTTGGGGTTCTCCCCCACGCTCCTCAGGTAAAGGCCAAAACGGGTGCGGTAAAGGAGGAGGTGGACGAGAAAGGCGAGGGCCAGGGCAAGGAGAGCCAAGCCCCCCTCGGGAAGGGGGTTTTCCAAGGGAACCCCCTCGTAGCGCTTCCCCAAAAG
>BBBN01000331.1 GCA_001311585.1 Thermus sp. JCM 17653 | reverse complement strand
GCCTGGTGCCCTCGGGGCTTCCACGGGCGCCCACGAGGCCCTGGAGCTGAGGGACGGGGGTAGGCGCTACCTGGCGAAGGGGTGCGCCGGGCGGTGGAGAACGTCAACGAGCGCATCGCTCCCGAGCTCATCGGCCGGGACGCCTTGGACCAGGAGGGGGTGGACCGGGCCATGCTGGAGCTGGACGGCACCCCCAACAAGGCGAACCTGGGGGCCAACGCCATCCTGGCCGTGTCCCTGGCCACGGCCCGGGCCGCGGCGGAGGCTTGGGCCTCCCCCTCTACCGCTACCTGGGCGGGGTCCAGGGGGTGGTCCTGCCCGTTCCCCTGATGAACGTCATCAACGGCGGCAAGCACGCCGACAACCGGGTGGACTTCCAGGAGTTCATGCTGGTGCCCGCCGGGGCGGAAAGCTTTGCCGAGGCGGTGCGCATCGGGGCCGAGGTCTTCCACACCCTCAAGGGCGTGCTAAAGGAAAGGGGTTACACCACCAACGTGGGGGACGAGGGTGGCTTCGCCCCCGACCTTAAGAGCAACGAGGAGGCGGTGGAGCTTCTTCTCTTGGCCATCGAGCGGGCGGGCTATACCCCAGGTAAGGAGGTTTCCTTGGCCCTGGACCCCGCCGCAAGCGAGCTCTACCGGGACGGGAGGTACCACCTGGAGGGGGAGGGCAAGGTCCTCTCCTCGGAGGAGATGGTGGCCTTCTGGGAGGCCTGGGTGGAGAAGTACCCCATCCGTTCCATAGAGGACGGCCTCGCCGAGGACGACTGGGAGGGGTGGCGGCTCCTCACCGAGCGCCTAGGAGGGAAGGTCCAGCTGGTGGGGGATGACCTCTTCGTCACAAATCCGGAAAGGCTCCGGATGGGGATAGAGCGGGGCGTGGCCAACGCCATTCTGGTCAAGGTGAACCAGATCGGCACCCTTTCGGAGACCCTCGAGGCCATCCGCCTGGCCCAGCGGGCGGGCTACCGGGCGGTGATCAGCCACCGCTCCGGGGAGACCGAGGACAGCTTCATCGCCGACCTGGCGGTGGCGGTGAACGCCGGCCAGATCAAGACCGGCTCCCTCTCCCGCTCCGACCGCTTGGCCAAGTACAACCAGCTCTTGCGCATTGAGGAGGAGCTGGGCCAGGCGGCCCGCTTCCTGGGCTATGGGGCCTTTTAAGCGCACCAAGATCGTGGCCACCCTGGGCCCGGCCACGGACACCAAGGAAACCATCCGGGCCCTGGCCGAGGCGGGGGCAGACGTCTTCCGAATGAACTTCAGCCACGGCACCCCCGAGGACCACAAGAGGCGGGCCGCTGGGTGCGGGAGGTGTCCCAAGAGCTGGGTAAGACCCTGGCCCTTCTTCAGGACCTGCAGGGCCCCAAGATCCGCATCGGCCGCTTCCAGAAGGGCCGGGTGGAGCTCAAGCCGGGCCAGCCCTTCGTCCTCACCCGCCTCCCCGTGGAAGGGGACGAGACCCGGGTTTCCCTCACCTACAAGGGCCTCCCCGAGGACGTGCGCCCCGGGCAGGCGCTCCTTTTGGACGACGGCCGGATCCGCCTCCGGGTGGAAAGGGTGGTGGGGGACGAGATCCACACCCTGGTGGAGGTGGGCGGGACCCTCTCGGACAACAAAGGCATCAACGTGCCCGGGGCCGACCTCTCCATCCCCGCCCTTTCGGAAAAGGACATCCAGGACCTGGCCCTGGGGGCGGAGATCGGCGTGGACTGGGTGGCGGTTTCCTTCGTGCGCACCCGGGACGACCTCCTCCTCGCCCGCCACTACCTTTCCCGCTACGGCTCCCGGGCCAGGCTCATGGCCAAGATAGAAAAGCCCTCGGCCGTGGCCCGCTTTGAGGAGATCCTGGAGGAGGCGGACGGCATCATGGTGGCCCGGGGGGACCTGGGGGTGGAGATGCCCTTAGAGGAGGTGCCCATCGTGCAAAAGCGCCTCATCCTCCGGGCCATCGCCGCGGGCAAACCCGTGATCACCGCCACCCAGATGCTGGAGTCCATGGTGCAGAACCCGAGCCCCACCCGGGCCGAGGCCTCGGACGTGGCCAACGCCATCTTTGACGGCACGGACGCGGTGATGCTCTCGGCGGAGACCGCCGCCGGGGCCTACCCCGTGGAGGCGGTGGCCATGATGGCCAGAATCGCCCAGGCGGTGGAGGCCTCCCCGGAGTTTTTGCAAAAGCTTAACGTCCTAAGGCC
>BBBN01000330.1 GCA_001311585.1 Thermus sp. JCM 17653 | reverse complement strand
ATGCCCGAGGCCGCCCCCACCACCAGCGCCCCCTGGCCCGTGAGGTCCAGCATTGCCCGGTAGCGTTTCATTTGCCCCTACCTTACCCCAAGGTCTCCTCACGGAGAAAGGGCCAAGGGGCTGAACCCTCACCACTTTGAGGCTGGGGCTTCACCAACGGCCCAGGGACCCCCACCCCGGAGGGAGAAGGTGGCGGAGCTGGTCAGGAGCTGGGAGGGGAAAAGTGATGAGAGCCCAAGGCTTTCCCCGCTGGTTTCTCAATAGCCTCCTGGTGGCCTCGGCCACCACGGCCTCCGTGCTCTTCTTCGACAGCCTCGCCGGCTACACCCTGGCCAGGCTCCGCTTCTTTGGCAAAAACCTGGTTTTTGTACTCATCCTCTCCACCCTCATGGTGCCCACGGAGATGCTGGTGATCCCCTGGTACGTGATGAGCGCGGAGCGGGGCTGGACCGACACCTACTGGGGCCTCCTCTTCCCCGGCCTCATGAGCGCTTCGGAGTCTTCCTCCTGCGGCAGTTCTTCGAGACCCTACCCCAGGACCTCTTCGACGCCGCCCGGATAGACGGGCTTTCCGAGTTCGGCGTCTTCTGGCGGGTGGGCCTCCCCTTGGTGCGCCCCGCCCTGGCCGCCTTGGGCATCTTCACCTTCCTGGGCAACTGGAACGCCTTCCTCTGGCCCCTCATCGTGGTGCAAACCCCGGAGATGCGCACCCTACCCGTGGGGATCGCCCTCTTCTCCGGTGAGGCGGGCACGGCTTGGAACCTGATCATGCCGCCTCGAGCCTGGCGGTCCTCCCCGTCCTCCTGGTCTTTTTCTTCTTCCAACGCCAGATCGTGGAGGGCGTGGTCCTCACCGGGCTGAAGGGGTGAAGGGAAGTGGCGACGCTCACGGAAGAGGCCTTTGTGGAGGTCAAGGGCTGGGCGGACGCCAACGACCCCACCCTCTTCCACGCCGAGAAGGTGAAGGTGAAGTACCCCAAGACCGGCGTCCCCTCGGGAGAGGTGGAGGGTCGGATCGCCGCCCTAGACCCCCAGGCGCGCGCCTTCACCGTGGGCTCTTGGGGCTTCTACGTGGACGGGTCCACGGTGCTCAAGCGGGACGACCCGGACGGTCCCCTTACCTTTGAGGAGCTCCGGGTGGGCGACCGGGTGGAGGTCAAGTACGAGGCGGTCCAGGACGCAAACGGCAACTACCACGCCCTCAAGGTGGAAGCGAAGGACTAGCCGGAAGGCTTCCTTCCGGAGGGGAGTCTTCCCCTCCGGAGCGTTTACGGCGGGTTTACGCCGGGAAGCTAGCCTCGAGGGCAGGAGGTGCGCATGCGAGCGTTTGCGGCGTGGTTCTTTCTCCTTGGCGCGGCCTGGGCCGCGGGCTATGCGGTGAGCGGGGAGGTGGCCTACCAGGCCCGGGCCCCTTTGGGCGCCTTCGGCGGGGTAAACCGCACCTTGAAGGGGCAGGTGGAGTTCGACCCCGGCTCGATGCGCCTCCAGGGGCAGGTCTGCGTGGACCTTTCCGCCTGGGACTCCAAGGAGCCCCTGCGGGACCGGCACACCCGGGAGATGTTCGAGGTGGAGCGCTTCCCCGAGGCCTGCCTCCTCCTGAAGGGTTACGACGAGGCCACGGGGCAGGTCCTAGGGGTCTTGGACCTTCACGGGGTGCGCCGCGAGGTGGCGGTGCCGGTGCGGTACCGCCTCGAGGGGGGAAAGCTGGTCTTTTCCGCGGAGTTCGCCCTTTCCCTCTCGGACTACGGCCTCAAGGCCCCGAGCTTCATGGGCATGCGGGTCCAGGACCGGGTGGCGGTGAAGGTGGAGGGCCAGGGGGTGGTCCGGTGAGGAGGGCGGTCTTCCTCTGCCTCTTGGCCGTGGCCCTGGCCTCCGGGGGGGAGCGCTACCTCTTCGTCCGCTACGACCCGGAAAAGGGCCAGGCCTCCCTCTCCGACGGGACCCCCCTGCCCCCGGGCCTAAACGTGGTCCCGGGGCAGTACGTGGAGGCGAAGGGAGGCCGCCTTAAGCCCAAAGGGCAGTGGCAGCCCCCCCAGGACCTGGTAAAGACCTTCCTGCCCCAGGGGGCCTCCCGGGTGGTCTTCAGCCACGAGCGCCACTTCGCCGCCTTGGGGGCCAAGGGGGCCACCTGCCAGACCTGCCACGAGAGTCTGGACCGGGGGCAGACCTGGCGCAGCCTGGCCCCAAGCCCGGCCCTGG
>BBBN01000329.1 GCA_001311585.1 Thermus sp. JCM 17653 | reverse complement strand
CCCATGGCCACCATGATGGAGCTCTGGGGGCGGCGGCGCACCTCGGTGGCGTGCTCCTCCATGCGGATGTGGTCCGGGGCGTGGACCAGGGGAAGGCTTCCCCCATGGCGGGCAAGCTCCGCCTTCAAGGCCTCCTCATCCCCCACCAGAACCACCTCCACCCCCTCCCGGGCCGCCCACAAGGCCCCTAAGACGGTGACCCCGGGGGCCTGGTCCCCCCCCATGGCGTCCAGGGCGATTCTCATGCGCTGGGAGGCAGGTGCTTCTCTATCTTGGCCTGGAAGTTGCGCTTGGGTTGGGCCCCCACCAGGACCTCCACCGGCTGGCCGTTCTTAAAGAGGATCACCGTGGGGATGCTCATCACCCTAAAGCGCATGGCCGTCTTGGGGTTCTCGTCCACGTCCAACTTGGCCACCACGAGCTTCCCCTCGTACTCCTTGGCCAGCTCCTCCAGGATGGGGGCGATCATTCGGCAAGGCGCGCACCACTCGGCCCAGAAGTCCACCAGGACCAGGGGGTGCCCCCCCAGGGTCGCGTCAAAGTTGGCGTCGGTCACCTCAATGGGCTTCCCCATACCCCACCACTTTACGGCAAAACCCGGGGGCGTACACCCCCGGGGCCCCTACCGCGGCTTAGCGCTTCCTTTTGCCGCCCTTCTTTTTGCCTCCACCAAAGCCCCCCGTGCCCCGGAGGAAGCTCTTGAGTTTGTTCTCAAACTCGGGGGACTGCTTGGGCAGGCGCCGGGGCCTGGGAGGCGGCCCCCCCTCGGGGGCCGGGGTCAGGTCCTTGATGGAAAGGTCCAGGCGCCCCTTGGGGTCGCGCCCTTTCACCATGACCTGAACGATGTCCCCTTCGTTGAGGAAATCCCGAACGTTTTTGACGAACTCGTGGGCGATCTGGGAGATGTGCACCAGGCCCTGTTCTCCGCCCGGGAGCTCCACGAAAGCGCCGAAGTCCGTCACCCGCACCACGCGGCCCTCTACGATGCTTCCCGCTTCTAGCTCCACTTTCCTTCTCCTCGCGCGGTCTTGCCGCGATGCCCCCACTATAGCACAAGGGCCCCCTAGGACGGTAGGGCCACACCCCTCGAGGCTCCAAGGCGGCCAGGAGCTCGGCGAAGGTGCGGCCCAAGAGGGGGTGGCGCCCCTCGGGGATGAGGTCGGAGAGGGGCACCAGGACGAAGGCCCGCTGGTGCAGGCGGGGGTGGGGCACCCTCAAGCCCTCCTCCTCCAAGACCAGGTCGCCGTAAAGGAGGAGGTCCAGGTCTATGGTCCTGGGGCCAAAGCGCTCCTTCCGCTCCCGGCCCAGGGCCTCCTCTATGCGGAGCATCTCCTCCAAGAAGGTCCTTGGGGGAAGCCCCGTCTCCACCTCGGCCACCAGGTTCAGGTAGCGGGGCTGGGGCGGGCCCACGGGGTCGGTCTCGTAGACGGGAGAGAGGCGGAGAAGCCGGGTCTTGGGCAGGCGGGAGAGGAAAGAGAGGGCCAGGAGGAGGTAGCCCGCCCGGTCCCCCAGGTTGCTCCCCAGGCCCACGTAGGCGCGCACGGGGCCATTTTAATCAGAGGGCGAAGGCCAGGGAGAGGTTCAAGAGGTTCGCCCAAAGGCCCCACACATCCTCCGGGCCCTTCTGCGCCGAGAGCCGGAAGGGGGCCTGGAGGCGAAACTGCGCCTCCACCCCCTCCCCTAGGGAAATGCGGTAGCCAGGTAGGGGAAGGCCATCCAGGCGTCCCCCACCCGGTGGCCCAGCCCCAGGCCCAGGAAGGCGTCCCCCAGGTAAGCCTGGCCCCTAGGGCGGGAAAGAGGGCGCCGAAGCCCGCAAAAGCCCACCCCCCAAGCCAGAGGGCGTAGCTCCCTCCTCGTAGGCCAGGGCCGGGGTCAGGGGCAGGCCCGCGGGGAAGGGCACATAGAGGCGGAAGCGGCCTTGGGGGTCAAGGGAGGGGGTGAAAACCTCCCGCCCCGAGGGGTAGTAGCGGAGGCCGAGGCCGAAGTGGCCCCCGCCCGGGCCGTAGAGGGGAGCCATGCCTTCCAGGAAGAGGGCGAAGGACTCCCCCAGGAAGGCCTCGAGGCCCAAAAGCCCCGAAGGGTGCGCAGGACCCCCCTCCAACCCAAAGCCCAGGTAGTAGGCTCCAGGCAAGCTCCAAAGGGGGAACAAGAGGTCCGCGGTCCCCCCCCGGCGCAGGTAGAGGTGGGCGCTGTACT
>BBBN01000328.1 GCA_001311585.1 Thermus sp. JCM 17653 | reverse complement strand
CCGGGAGGCGGCCCGCCCCTGGCTTAGGGCCCTCTGGCAGATCCTCGCCTGGGCTGCGGGAGGAGGGGGTGGGGGCCAAGACCTCCTCGGGGTACGGGCGCAGTGGCCTTGGCCGAGCCTGGGGTCCCCCAGGACGAGCCAGGGGGTGGGCCTTCGGCGCTAAGCCCGGTCCTCGAGGGCCTCCTTACCCGGGTCCGTTCCCTCCGTTACCCGGAGGTGCCCGGCTTCCTGGCTTCCCAGGCGGAGGCCATCCTGGGCCTTTCGCCAGAGGAAGCCCAAGGGCTTCGCCAGGCCCTAGAGGCGAAAGGCTTTTTGCGCAACCGGCAGGACCTAAAAGACTGGCGCAAGAGGCACCCGGGCCTGGAGCGGGTTTTGGCCAAGCTAGGGCTTGGCTAGGCGCCCGCGCCTCCTCACGGCGAAAGTGGCGGCAGGGTATCTGGGCTATGGGCAGGCGGTCGTCTTGACTTAATGAAAATGAAGTGTCAATATCTTTACCGGGAGGTGAAGCCGTGCGACCCAACCCTATCGCCTTGGTCCTACTTTTTCTGGCCCTCCTTCCGGGCTGGGCCCACGCTCCCGTGCCCGAGCGGAGGAAGCCTTTCCGGCGGAGGCCCGGCTTTTTGTCCTGGACAACGGGCCTGCGGGAAGCCGTCTGCTGGCCTTGGACCTGCCCCAGGGGAAGGTGGTGGCCGAACTCCCCCTGCCCCCCAAGGGGATGAGCCTGGTGGGCACCCCTTCGGGCCGCTACCTTTTGGTCTCCCGCGGCCGGGACACGGACCGGCAGTGGCTCACCGTGGTCTGGACCGGGAAGGAAGAGGCCCGTTGGAGCCGCCCCGTGGTGGCCAAAAGCCTCCTCCTGGGCAGGGGCTGGAACATCGGCCACGGGAGCAAGCCTTATACCTACCGAGCCGTCTCTTGGCCTTTTCCGAGCGCACGGGGGAAGCCCTTCTCTTCGACGAGGAGGCCCTTCGCCCTGAGGCGCCCTTCCTCCACCAGCGGGTCCGCCTTCCGAACCCCGATCACTACCACGTGGTGGAGGCCCCGGAGGGCACCTACCTGACCCTCCTCGCCCGGGGGCAGGTGGTCCTCTACCCCAAGGGGCTGGGCGGGGAGGAAGGGGGCCGGTTCTCCTGCCCCGTGGAGCACGGGGAGGCTTTCCACCAGGAGACGGGGCGTAGCTTCTTCGCCTGCGCCCGCGACGTGCTGGTTCTGCAAGAGGGAAGGGAGCTCACCCGGCTTCCCTACCCGGTGCAGGGGGAGCGCATAGGCGCCTTCTTGGAAGGCGAGGGAGTCTTCTTCGGCTACAGCGATGGGGTGAGGCACCTTTACCGTCTGGACCCCTCGAGCCCAGCCCTCGCCCCCCTTCCCTTGGGCGGCGTCTTCCTCCGGGGGGCCGCCCACGGGGAACGCCTGTATGTTCTCCTCACGGACGGCACCCTTCAGGTGCGGGAGGCGAGGGAGGGCAGGCTCCTACGGCAGGTTCGGGTTTCGGCCAAGCCCTTCCCCGAGCTGGACGAGGACACGGGCGGGGCCATCTACCCCGACATCGCCTCTGGCCCGACCGAGGCCTGGCCTACGTGAGCCTGCCCCACCTGGGCCTGGTGGCGGAGGTGGATGCCGAGCGCGGGCGGGTGGTGCGCTACCTGCGCACCGGAGGGAGCCCCACCCGCATGGTCCTGGTGCGGCCATGAACCCCATGCCCGTGGAGATGTACCTCATGGGCCTCGATGCGGCCCACGGCCTCCTGGAAGACCTGGGCTTCGCCAAGAGGCCCCATCCCCAAGGGACGGGCTCCAGCCTCTACCTGCTGGGGGAGGAGGCGGTGCTCCACTCCACGGGGATCTGGTACCGGGGGGTCCTCTACCACCGGCCCAAGGAGCGCTTCTACCGGGCCTCCCTTCCCCCTTACCCGCCGGAGGTCCACCCCGGGGCCGAGCCCCTCCCTTTCCCGCAGGCCTCGCCCACCTGCTCCCCTTCCTCCGCGAGTACGAGGCCCGGGTGGCGGCCCTGCGCGGGGAGGGGCGGGGACGATTCCTGAGGCGGCTGCCTCTGCGGCCCGCAGGCATCTGAGGGACTGGAAGGGGGTTTTTGAAGAGGCATGAGGGAGCGGTTTGGCTCGGCGTCCTTCTCGGGGCTTGGGCCCTGGCCCAGGGCCCCGTGGTGGCCACCACCCCATCCCTGCCCAGCCTGGCCCAGGCAGGTCGGCGGG
>BBBN01000327.1 GCA_001311585.1 Thermus sp. JCM 17653 | reverse complement strand
TACCGCCGCATCGAGCGCCTCGCCACCCAGCGCCTCAAGAACCGCATGGCCGCAGCCCTCTTGGAGCTGGCGGAAACCCCCCTGGCCCAGGAGGAGGAAGGGCAGCTGGTCCTCCACGCCACCCACGACGAGCTGGCCGCCGCCGTGGGGAGCGTCAGGGAGACGGTGACCAAGGTCATCGGAGAGCTGGCCCGGGAGGGCTACATCCGCTCGGGTTACGGCAAAATCTTTCTCAAGGACCTCCAGGGCCTTAAGGAACTGGCCCAGGCCCGGGGAGAGGGCCGGTAACTGCCCCATGCTGGCTTGCGCCAGCATGGGAAGAAACCCTAGGGCCCGCACTTTAAGTACCCCGCCGCGGTACTTAGGCCCCCAGGCCCCGCCCCGCCTGGCGTAAACTGAAGGCCATGCGGCTCCGGCAACGCCTCCTCACCGGCCTGGTCACCCTCCTGCCCCTCTTGGTTACCCTCTACTTCCTGGGCTGGGTCTACACCTATTCCGGGAGCTACATCCAGGGCTTCCTCCGCCTCTTGAACCTCGAGGTCCCCCCGGGCTACGTGCCCTTCCTCCCCTTCGTGGGCCTCTTCCTGGCGGCGGCCCTCATCTACCTGGTGGGCACCCTGGCGGAGAACTACCTGGGCAGAAGGCTCATCGTCTCCTTGGAACGCTCCCTTCTCCTCCTCCCCATCGTGCGGGACATCTACAAGGCGGTGCAGCAGATCGCCCACACCCTCTTCGGCCACCAGGAGGTGAAGTTCAGCCGGGCGGCGGTGATCGAGTACCCCAGGCGGGGCCTCTACACCCTCTGCTTCGTGGTCCAGCCCGTGGGGCACCGCCTTCCTCCCCTGCCCGAGGGGTACACCGCCGTCTTGGTGCCCACGAGCCCCGTGCCCGCCAGCGGCATGGTGATCCTGGTGCCCTCGGAAGAGGTCATCCCCCTGGAGATCAGCGTGGAGGAGGCCCTCAAGTACGTGGTCTCGGCGGGCTTCCTCCTCCCGGAAAAACCCCAAGGCCCCTTAACCTCCCTCCCACAAAAGGCGGAAAACCCCTCCTAGAATGGGGGAAAGATGCGGCGCCTCTTTCTCTTCCCCCTCTTTCTGGCCGCGGCCCTGGCGGCCCTCCCTCCCCTCCTCGGCCCGGCCCTGCTCCCGGGCGCGGAGCTTAGGCTCCTCTCCGTAGACCTCAAGACCCTTTTCGGGGCCTGGCGGGTGGAGGGCAAAAGGCTTCTTCCCCTCTCCCCCCCCCTTGCCCCCAGGGCGGGGCAGGAGGTGCAGCTTCTCCTGGTCCTCCCCGGGGAAAAACCCCGGGCTTTCCCCGGCGTGGCCGAGCGGGGGGACGTCTTCCTCCTCTGGGAAAAGGAGCGGGTGAGCCTCTTAAGGCTCCTCAAGGAGGTCTACGGCCTCGCCCCTCCGGAAAGGCTTTGGCCATGAAGCGCATTCTCCTCATTGAGGACGACCCCGAGGTGGCCCAGCTGGTGGAGCTGGAGCTCAAGGAGGCGGGCTTCGCCGTGGACTGGGCGGGGACCGGCATGGAGGGCCTGGTGAAGCACCGGGAGAAGAAGCCCGACCTGGTGGTGCTGGACCTGGGCCTGCCCGACCTGGACGGGGCCGAGGTGGCCCGTAGGATCCGCGCCACCGACGACACCCCCATCCTGGTCCTCACCGCCCAAGACGCCGTGGACCGCAAGGTCTCCCTGCTTTCCGAAGGGGCGGACGACTACCTGGTCAAACCCTTCCACCCCGCCGAGCTTCTGGCCCGCATCCAGGTGCAGCTCCGCCACAAGGGGGAAGGGGAGGTCCTCGCCGTGGGGCGGCTTGAGCTTTACCCCAGGAGGCGGCAGGTCTTCTTCGGGGACCGGGAGGTGCGGCTTTCCCCCAAGGAGTTTGACCTCCTTTCCCTCCTCATGAGCCGCCCGGGACGGGTCTTCTCCCGCCAGGAGATCGAGAAGCGCATCTGGGGGAAGCCCTTGGGCAAGGACTCCAACGTGCTGGACGTCCACGTGGCCAACCTCCGGGCCAAGCTGCGGGAGGCCGGGGCCTACGGCTACCTGCGCACGGTGCGGGGCTGGGCTACGCCGTGCGCCAGGGCAAGGGAGAGGAAGACTAGGTGCCCGCACGTTGTTTTCGCAAGATGGGACACCCGAAACAGGGTCAGGAGAAGGCCCTTTTGGGGCCCCGCCGCGGCGGGGTACTTAGACCGGGCCGGCCGGGGGGATTCGGGTGCCTTCCTTCCGC
>BBBN01000326.1 GCA_001311585.1 Thermus sp. JCM 17653 | reverse complement strand
CAGGGGCCGGGGTAGGATGGGGACGTGAGCTACGGGAAGGCCCACCTTGAGGAAAGGCTCCTTCGGCCCTGGCCGAGGCCGTGGGGGAGCTGGAGGACCCGAGCTTTTCCTCCTCACGGTGGAGGCGGTGCGCCTCTCCCCGGATGGCCGGGTGCTTTCCGTCTACGTGGAGGCCTTCCGGGAGGAGGAGAGGGCCCTAGAGGCCCTGCGCCACGCAAAGAGGCGGCTTCTTGCCGCCCTGGCCAAGAGGGTGCGCCTGCGCCACCTGCCCAGGCTGGAGTTCTTGCCGTGGAAAGCGTTACCCGCATAAAGGTCCGCTACGCCGAGACCGACCAGATGGGGGTGGTCCACCACTCGGTCTACGCCGTCTACCTCGAGGCCGCCCGGGTGGACTTCCTGGAGCGGGCCGGGCTTCCCTACCACCGGGTGGAGGCGAGGGGGGTCTATTTCCCCGTGGTGGAGCTCGGCCTCACCTTCCGCGCCCCGGCCCGCTTCGGGGAGGAGGTGGAGGTCAGGACCCGCCTTGCGGAACTCTCCTCCCGCGCCCTCCTCTTCCGCTACCGGGTGGAGCGGGAAGGGGTCCTTTTGGCCGAGGGCTTCACCCGCCACCTCTGCCAGGTGGGGGGAAGGGCAGCCCGCATCCCGGAGGAGATCCACCGGGCCTTGAGCGTGCTACACTTAGGGTAGCATTGGGGCATGGACTTGGACGCCTTCGCGCTCTTTGAACGCCACATCAACCCCGGCCTCGCAGGCCTTCTCCGCTTCACCGGCCTTGACCGGGTGGAGTCCCACGCCGAAGGCCCCTACGTCTGGGACACGGAGGGCAAGCGCTACCTGGACTTCCTGGGCCTCTACGGCACCCTGAACCTGGGCCACCGCCACCCCAAGGTGGTGGAGGCGGTGAAGCGGCAGCTTGACCGCATGCCCATGTCCGTGCGGGTCCTGGTTTCCGAGCCCACGGCCCGGCTTGCCGCAAGGCTCGCCGAGATCACCCCCGAGGGCCTGGAGATGGTCTTCTTCGGCAACTCGGGGGCCGAGGCGGTGGAGGCGGCCATCAAGCTGGCCCGGGCCTACACCGGCAAGCCCGGCATCGTCACCACCCAAGGAGGGTTCCACGGCAAGACCATGGGGGCGCTTTCCCTCACCCCCAAGCCCGAGTACCAGGACCCCGCAAGGCCCCTCCTCCCCGGCGTCAAGGTGGTGCCCTACGGGGACCTAAAGGCCTTGGAGGCGGCCCTAGACGAGACACCGCGGCGGTGATCGTGGAGCCCATCCAGGGGGAAGGGGGCATCCGGGTGCCCCCCGAGGGGTACCTAAGGGGCGTGCGGGAGCTTACCCGGGAAAAGGGCGTCCTCATGATCGCCGACGAGGTGCAGACCGGCCTCGGCCGCACGGGAAGGCTCTTCGGGGTGGACTGGGAGGGGGTTTCCCCGGACCTCATGACCCTGGCCAAGGCCCTGGGGGGCGGGGTGATGCCCATCGGGGCCTGCGTGGGGAGGAGGGAGGTCTTTGAGGTCTTTAAGAATAACCCCCTCTTCCACTCCTCCACCTTCGGGGGGAACCCTCTGGCGGCGGCGGCGGCCTGGCGGCCATTGAGGTCACCCTGGAGGAGGACCTGCCGGGCCGGGCCCTGGAGCTCGGCGGGTACCTGATGGAGGGCCTAAAGGCCCTGAAGGGGCGCTTCCCCCACCTCATAGAGGACGTGCGCGGCCGGGGGCTCATGCTGGGGGTGGAGTTCACGGACGCCGACATCGGCGCCCTGGCGGTGGCGGAGATGGCGGAAAGGGGCGTCCTCACCGCCTTCGGGCTGAATAACCCCAAGGTGGTCCGCCTCGAGCCCCCCCTGATCATCGGCAAGGAGCACGTGGACGAGGCCCTCGCCGCCTTCTCGGAGGCCCTTGAGGCCACGGAAAAGGCCCTCGAGGGCCTTCTAGGATAGAATGCAGGAAACGCTGCTGGAGTTTTTCAAAAAGACCGGGAAGCCCCACCGACTCGAGGAGATCCTTCACCGCTTCGGACTTTCCAAGAAGGAGGCCAAGGGCTACCTGGGAGCTGGTGCGGGAAGGCCTCCTGGAGAAAAGGGGAAGCCGCTACTTCCTCCCCCAAAGGGTCCAGGGGCCCATCAGCCTCCACCGGGACGGGTACGGCTTCGTCCGCCTCTCCGAGGGGGACCTCTTCATCCCCCGGGCTACACGGGGGACGCTTGGCCGGGCGACCTGGTGGAGGCCCGCCTCAT
>BBBN01000325.1 GCA_001311585.1 Thermus sp. JCM 17653 | reverse complement strand
CGACGACCCGCCTCCCCTCCCCCTTGGCCCGGTTGATGGCCAAGGCCACCTCCTCGGGGATCGCGTAGGGCTCGGGGTGCATCTCGTGCCGCTCGGGGTCCCCCTTCACCGGGCGGAAGGTGCCGGGGCCCACGTGGAGGGTGAGGAAGCGGAGCTCCACCCCCATTTTTCCTAGCTTCTCCAGAAGCTCCGGGGTGAAGTGGAGCCCTGCCGTGGGGGCGGCCACGGACCGGGCGCTTGGCGTAGACCGTCTGGTAGCGCTCCATGGGAACCTTGGCCTGGATGTAGGGGGGAAGGGGGACCTCCCCACCTCCTCCAGGTGGGCCAGGAGGTCGCCGTGGAAGCGAAGGAGGCGCACCCCATCGGCTCCACCCCCACCACCTCCGCCTCGAGGCCCGGGACCGGGGCCAGGTCCTTGGGGGAGAGGAGGAGGAGCCGGGTCCCGGGGGGTGCCTTCCTCGCCGGGCCCAGGAGGGCTTCCCAAAGCCCTAAGGAGCGCTCCCGCACCAGGAGGACCTCCACGTGGCCCCCCGTGGGCTTCCTCGCCAAAAACCTTGCCGGGATCACCTTGCTCTCGTTGAAGACCAGGACGTCCCCGGGGCGAAGGAACTCGGGCAGGTCCCGCACCCTCCGGTGCGCCACCCGGAAGGGGCCTTCCCGGTAGACCACCATCATCCGGGCCAGGTCCCGGGGCTCCACCCCTTCCTGGGCGATCCGCTCAGGGGGAAGAAAGTAGTCGTAGGCCTCCAAACCTTCCATGCTATACCCCTTTGGCGTGAACCCTTCGCCCAAGCCCAGGCGCGGAGGCCCTGCGGGGCCCCCATGCCGGCTTGGGCCAGCATGGGACATCAGCGCTCGGACGACCGGGGCTCCATGAAGGGGTTGGGGATCTCGGGCAGGTGGGTGAAGCGGTCCACGGCATCGATGAGCTTCTGGGCCGTGGTCTCCCGGAAGGCGATGACCTCCACCCTTATGCCCCGCTCCATCAGCACCTCGAGGATCTCCACGAAGTCCCCGTCCCCGCTTCCCAGGACCACCACGTCCAGGTAGGGCATGAGGCGCACCATGTCGGCGGCGATGCCCATGTCCCAGTTCCCCTCGTAGATGGGCTTTCCCCCCTCCCCCAGCTCCTTCACCGTGAGGTACATGCGCCGCACCCGGTAGCCGATGGTGGAAAGCTTGTAGATGAAGGGCCAGGCGGAGGTATCCCCCTCCTTCTCCACCACGTAGGCGGTGGCCCGCACCAGGCGCCTTCCCCCCACGGCGTAGCGCAGAAGGCTCTCAAAGTTCACGTTCCGCTCGTAGTAGTCCCGGGCGGAGTGGTAGAGGTTCTGGGTGTCCACGAAGACCCCAACCCGCTGGTCCTGGTGGTGGCCGAGGAGTTCCATCGGACCCCATCTTACCCCGCGTTCCTGAGGCCCGCCGCCACCCCCAGGAGGGAGAGGAGGAGGGCCCGCCTAAGCCCCTCGTCCTCCCTCCCCCCAGGGGCCCGGTAGCGGCGCAGAAGCTCCACCTGCACGATGTTGATGGGGTCCACGTAGGGGTTCCTGAGGCCGATCTGCCGCTCCAGGGTCTTTTGGTTGTGGAGCAAAGGGGCCTGGAAGATGGCCTCGAGGAGGGCCCTCGTGGCCTCGTACTCCCGGGCGATGCGGTGGAAAAGGCCGTGGAGGTTCTCGGGCACCAGAGAGAGGTACAGGCGGGCCACCCCCAGGTCGGCCTTGGCCAGGGCCATGGCGGCGCTCTCCAGGGTGGTGGCGAAGAAGGGCCACCCCCGGTACATCTCCCGCAGAAGGTCCAAGGGAAGGCTTCCCAGGGCGGAAAGCCCGTACCAGCCGGGGAGGAGGAGGCGCACCTGGGTCCAGGCCATGACCCAGGGGATGGCCCTGAGGTCCCGGATGTCCCGCACCCGGCCGTGGCGGTACACGGGGCGGCTGGCGATGGGAAGCTCCCCGAGCTCCCTGATGGGCGTCAGGGCCTCGAAGAAAGGGAAGAACCCCTCCTCCTCCAGGAGGGCCCGGTAGTTCTCCGTGCTCCTCTCCCCGGCCTCCCAGAGGGCCTCCCGCCAAAGGGGTTTGGGCTCCACCCCGTCCCCCAGGGCGGCCTGGGCGAAGTGGAAGAGGAGCTGCTCCAGGTGGCGCACGGCGAGCTCGGGGTGGCCGTAGCGGTCCGCCAAGGCCTCCCCCTGCTCCGTGAGGCGGAGGCGGTAGCCCACGCTTTTGGGCGGGAGGCTGGCG
>BBBN01000324.1 GCA_001311585.1 Thermus sp. JCM 17653 | reverse complement strand
CCTCGCCCTCCTCCTCGCCTTCCTCCTGGCCCAAGCCCCTGGGCCGGCCCCCCCAGGCCCTCCTCTTCGCCCTGGCCCCCGGGGGATCACGGGCATGGGGCCCTTGAGCCAGGCCGAGGGGGAAGCCCCACCCTGGTGGCGTCTTCCACACGGTGCGCGTCCTCGCCCTCTTCCTCCTCGTCCCCTTCCTCGCCCGGCTTCTCAGGTAGAGTGAAGGCATGCGGCTGGAGTTTCTGGAAAACGGCCCCATCCGGGTGGAGGGCAGGCGCTTCGTGGTGCGCGTGGGGGAGAAGGAGGAGGTCCTGGAGCGGCCCCGGGTCTTCCTCTGCCGCTGTGGGGGTTCGGCCAACAAGCCCTTCTGCGACGGCACCCACAAGCGGATCGGCTTCCAGGCCCCGGGCGGGACCTTGGAGGCGGAAGGCGACTGACCCGCTGGTCAATCCCGGCCGGAAGGGGTAAACTCCGGGGGCTATGGGCGCGATGCGCTACCGGAAGCTCGGCAAGTGGGGCCTTAAGGTCTCCGAGATCTCCTTGGGCGCCTGGGTCACCTTTGGGGACGCGGTGAAGGACAAGGAGACGGTCCGGGAGATCGTCAAAATCGCCTACGAAGGGGGCGTGAACTTCTTTGACAACGCCGACGTCTACGCCAAGGGCCTGGCCGAGGAGATCATGGGGGAGGTCCTCAAGGAGTTCCCCCGGCACACCCTGGTCCTCTCCACCAAGGCCTACTGGCCCATGTCCGAGGACCCCAACGACCGGGGCCTGAGCCGCAAGCACCTCCTGGAGAGCCTCACGAAAAGCCTCAAGCGGCTCAAGACCGACTACGTGGACATTTTCTTCGCCCACCGCTACGACCCCGAGGTCCCCATGGAGGAGATCGTCTACGCCATGCACACCCTCGTGGAAAAGGGGTACGCCCTCTACTGGGGCACCTCGGAGTGGCCCGCCGCCCGCATCGCCGAGGCCGTGGCCTTCGCCAAGGAAAACGGCCTCCACCCCCCCGTGGTGGAGCAACCCCAGTACTCCATGCTCTACCGGGAGCGGGTGGAAGGGGAGATCCTCCCGGAGGCGGAGCGCTTCGGGATGGGCCTTGTGGTCTGGAGCCCCTGGCCCAGGGGATGCTCACGGGCAAATACGACGAGGGCATTCCCGAGGGAAGCCGCTTCGCCCGCTACGACCAGTTCAGGGAGCGCTACCTCACCGAGGAGAACCGGAGGAAGGTGCTCAAGCTCAAGGCGGTGGCGGACGAGCTCGGCCTCACCCGCACCCAGCTGGCCCTGGCCTGGGTGCTGAGGCTTCCCGGGATCAGTAGCGCCATCACCGGGGCCACCCGCCCCGAGCAGATCCGGGAAAGCCTGGGAGCGGCGGGGGTGGACCTGCCGAAGGAGGCCCTGGAGAAGATTGAGGCCATCCTCAAGGGCGAAGCCTAAGGCGCAGGGGCCAGGCCCAGGTGAAAGAGGTACTGGGCCTCGCCCTCTCCAGCCTGGCCCTGGCCCTCATGGGGGCGGTGGAAGGGCCTTCCGCGTGGGCGGTCCTAGCTTTCCTGGAAAGCCTCTTTATCCCGGTGCTCAACGGCTCTAACCAGGCCATCTGGCAGGCCAAGGTGCCCCTTGCCGTGCAGGGCAAGGTCTTCGCCGCAAGGCGCATGATCGCCTGGTGCGCCAATCCCCTGGCCATGCTCCTCGCGGGGCCCCTAGCCGACCGGGTCTTCGGTCCCCGGTACGGGCAGGGGGAAGGCATCGCCTCATGCTCCTCCTCTTCGGGAGCCTGGGGGTGCTTTGGGGGCTTTCCGGCTACCTCCTCCCCCGGGTGCGGGAAGCGGAAAGCCTCCTCCCCGACGCAAGGAGGACCAAGCGCCCGCGCCGTGATCGGGCCCGGACGCAAGGCCAAGGGGCGTCCCTCCAATGTAGCTTCCTTCCCTCCCAAGGAAAGAGGGGGCCTGTAGGCTTCCCCTATGGGCGAGCCTCTCCTCGCCCCGGCCCTCCGCCTCCTGGAGGAGGGGAAGGACGGGGAGGCCCTGGCCCTCCTCCAAACCCCCCAAGAAGACCTCCCGGAGGCCGAGCGCCTGGCCCTTTTAGGCTTCGTGGAGGCCCGCAAGGGGAACCTTCAGGCCTACCGCGCCCTGGCCCTACAGGCTGTTCAGAGGGTGAAGACCCCCCTCACCCTCTACCACCTGGGCCTCGCCCTCCCCCCCAGGCGGGCGCCTTGGCCCTGGAGGAGGCCCTGCGCCGCTTCGGG
>BBBN01000323.1 GCA_001311585.1 Thermus sp. JCM 17653 | reverse complement strand
CCCCTTCTGCCCCCAGGAAGACCTCTTCGTTTTCCCTCAGGGTGGCGGTCAGGCCTGGCCAGGGCGTAGGTGTCCGCCCGGACCAAGAGGCTTCTGGCCTCCTCCCCCAGGGCCAAGCCGGGATGGACCCCCGCCTCCCGCTCCAGGGCCTGGGAGAGGAGGGCCAAAAGGTCCTCCACCAGGACCTCCGCCACCTCCGAGGGGGGCTTGAGGTCCTGGAGGAGCTGGGCCAGCTCCAGGGCCGCTTCCCGGGCGGCTTGGGCCAGGGGGCGGGCCTCCTGGGCCTCGGCTTCCAGGAGTTCCACCAGGGCCTTTAACCCGGCCAGTTTGTCCTTCAGGCGGTGGAGGGTGGCCTCCGCCAGGCCCCCCTCTCCCGGGGGTTCTTCCAGGATCACCAGGAAGCCCTCCTCTCCTTGGAGGGGCAGGGCCCTAAGGGCCAGGGGCCCTGCCCGGGTCTGGGCGAGGAAGCGCTCCCCCGGAAGCCCCAGAGCGTGGACCAAAAGCCCCCGGTCCAGGAGGGCGAAGAGGCTTTTCCCCACCCCCAGGCCCTCCCCCAGAAGCCGCCGCGCCGGAGGGTTGTAAAGCATCACCTGGCCCTTGGGGTTAGCCAGGACCACCCCTTGGGGCAGGTGGCCGATGAGGCGGAAAGCACGCCCCGCTCCCGTTCCAGGAGGGCCTTGGCCTCGGCCACCCGGGCGCCACCTCCTTTTCCAGGGCGGCCTTTTCCTGGGCCAGGCGCTGAATGAGGCGGGCCAGGGCCTGAAGCTCCAAGGGGCCCCTTAGGGGAAGGCGGTGGCCGGGGTTGGCCAGGAGGGCCTGGGCCTCCTGGCCCAGGGCCCGGGTGGCCGCCAGGTAGCCCAGGAAAAGGGGGTGGAGCAGGGCGGCCAGGGCCATGAGGAAGAGGAGAAGGGCGAAGAGGAGCAGGGGAAGCTTTTCCCGGGCCAGGCGGGAAAGCTCCCGGGCCAGGGCCTCCTCCCCCTGGAGGAGAAGGAAGAGGCTTAGCCCCACGGTGCCGCCCAGGAGCAACAACCCCAGGAGCAGGGCCCCGAGGAAGCGGAGGGCGTCTTTCATCCTAGAAGCTCCTCCACCTTTCCCAGGAGTTCCTGGATGCCGAAGGGTTTGGCCATGAAGGCCTCGGCTCCCAGGGCCTTGGCCTTGGCCTGGTCGGCCTCCCGGTTCCTGGCGGTGAGGATGAGGACCTTGGGCCTACGGGGAAGCTTTTGGATGCGTTCCAGGACGTCAAAGCCGTCCAGCCCAGGGAGCATGAGGTCCAGGACCACCAGGTCCGGGGGGAGGGCTTCCAGGCGGGCCAGGGCTTCCTCCCCCGTGCGGGCCAGGGCCACCTCATGCCCCGCCTTCTTCAGGAGAAACTCCAGAGGGATCAGGATGCTTTCCTCGTCGTCCACCACCAGGATCCGCACGGTCCACCTCCAAGGGCAGGGCGAAGGCGAAAAGGGCCCCCTCTCCTTCCTCTAGCCAGATCCGCCCTCCCAGGGCCTCCACGAGCCTTCGGGCCAGGAAAAGGCCCAGCCCCGTGCCCCCGGCGAAGCTCTGGAAGGGCTCAAAGATCCGGGACCGCAAGGCCTCGGGCACCCCGGGGCCGTCGTCTTCCACCCGGAAGAGGGCCTCCCCGTCCCTTTGGCCAAGCTCCAGGCGCACGAGGCTTCGGGCATGGCGTAGGGCGTTGTGGAGGAGGTTCAGGAGGACCTGGAGCACCCGGTCCCGGTCGGTGAGGGCCTGGACCTCCTCCAGGTGGGCCTCCATTTTAACCCCCCTTTCCCGGGCCAGGGGCTCGGCCAAGGCCAAGGCTTCCTCGGCCAGGGCCTTCAGGTCCGTGGGCTTTAGGCGGAGGGGGAGGCCCCCTTGCAGGCGGGTGTAGGCCAGGACCTCCTCCACCAGGCGGGAAAGGCGCAGGGTTTCCTTGGCCAAAAGCTCCGTGAAGCGGCGGCGCTCCTCCTCGGGGAGGTCGGGGTGGGCTTTTAGGATCTCCGCCAGGGCCCGCACCGAGGTGAGGGGGGTCTTGAACTCGTGGGCCACGGCCCAAAGAAGCTCGTCCTTGGCCTGGTCCAGGGCTTTGAGCCGCTCGTAGGCCTCGGCGAGCTCCCTCCTGGCCTCCTCCAGGGCCTTGGCGTAGGCCCGCACCTCCTTGGACTCCCGGGCCGCCTCCAAGAGGGCCTCCGGAGGGGCCTCCCGGGTGACGGAGAGGAGGAGGAGCCGGGCCGTGGCCGGCCCCACCGCCCCCGCCAGG
>BBBN01000322.1 GCA_001311585.1 Thermus sp. JCM 17653 | reverse complement strand
CTCCACCGCCCTTTCCGGGGTCACGTCCACGGCGTAGACCTCCCCCGCCCCCAGGAAGCGGGCGGCGTCCACGGGCAGGTTGTCCAGCACCCCCCCATCGAAAAGAAGCCTTCCCTCCCGCTCCACCGGGGCCAGGAGGCCGGGGTAGGCGGCCGAGGCCAGCACGGCGCTCGGCAGCTCCCCCTGGGTCAGGAAGACCAGCCTCCCCGAAACCGCGTCCACGGCGGTCACCGCCAAGGGACGCTTGAGCCGGAAAAGGTCTCGGGCAGGTGCTCAGCCAGAAAGTCCTTGAGCTTCCTGCGGGAGAAAACCCCTCCCTGGGGGAAAGGCCCAGAAGACCCAACCAGGGGGTTTTCCGGGCCAAGGTCAGCATCTCCCCCGGGCTTTTCCCCGCGGCGAAGAGGCCCCCACGATGGCCCCCATGCTGGTGCCCGCCACCACCTGAAAGTCCAGACCCGCTTCCAAAAAAAACCTCCAGGGCCCCGATGTGGGCGAGGCCCCGGGCCCCGCCTCCGGAAAGCGCCAGGCCACGCACGGGAAAATCCTAACGGCTTCCAGGTGAAAGAGGTGAGGGGCGGGTATAGTGGAGGCGGTGAGCCTGGCGGGGAAGACCCTCCTTGAGCGCTACCGGGTGGTGCGCCCTTTGGGCCAGGGGGCCCTGGCCACGGTCTACCTGGCCTTTGACCCCTTCGGTACCCCCTACGCCCTCAAGGTCTTCCCCAAGGGGGCCGAGGCCCGGCGGAACCGGGAGCTTTGGGTGGGGAAAAGGCTTTCCCACCCCAACCTCAACCCGGTGCTGGAGGCCTTGGACCTGGAAGAAGGCCCCGCCCTCCTCCTGGCCTACGCCCCGGGAGAGGAGATGGGCCGCTGGATGCTCCGGCGCCCGGAGCGTGGGAGGGCCCTCTTCGTCTTCCGGCAGCTCCTAGAGGCCCTGGCCCACATGCACGAAAAGGACCTGGTCCACCGGGACGTGAAGCCGGAAAACCTCATCGTGGCCGGCACCGACGAGGCGAGGCTTCTGGACTTTGACCTCTCGGGTCCGGCCCTCGAGGCCTTCAAGAAACCCTTGCGGGTGGGCACCCTGCCCTACCTGGCCCCCGAACAGGTGCTGGGGAAAAGCCCGGGCCCAGAGGCCGACGTCTACGCCGCCGGGTCATGCTCTACTGGCTCCTTTCCGGGGAACACCCCTTCGTGGGCGCACCGGAGGAGGTCCTCCTGGGCCACCTGCAAGGGACCGTCCCCCCCCTGCCCGGCCTGGGCCAGAAGGAGCGGGCGTACCTGGAGCGCCTTCTGGCCAAGCGGCCCGAGGCCCGCTTCCCCACGGCGGGGGAAGCCTTAGGGGCCTTTCCCTTTTGATGTTTCGCCTCCTTAATACCCCTTTGGCGTGAATCCTTCGCCCAAGCCCAGGTACGGAAGCTGCGGGCTTTTTTTGGCCGGGGCCCCCATGCTGGCTTGGGCCAGCATGGGGTGGTATAGGTACCCCACCGCGGCGGGGGCCTTCGCCTAGCCCCAGTCCGGGCACCTCATGTCGCGAAGCCAAGGCCCCGGGCGCAAGCAGCATGGGGCGGTATCAGCGGGCAAAGGCCCCGTTGGCGAGAAAGCTGAGTATCCCGGCAAGGA
Source organism: Thermus sp. JCM 17653 (assembly GCA_001311585.1). Classification (GTDB taxonomy): domain Bacteria; phylum Deinococcota; class Deinococci; order Deinococcales; family Thermaceae; genus Thermus. Next base: position 645 of record BBBN01000322.1, on the reverse strand, counting down.
GCCCCTGGGCCACCTTCTCCCGGTAGGCCGCCTCCAGAAGGCGCCTTCCCTCCGCCGGGTGGTCCCCGAAGCCGATCTCCACCAGCACCGCCGGCACCTTGGCGTAGCGGAGGACGAAGAAGTCGCCGGGGAAACTCCCCCGGTAGGGGCTTCCCGTGGCCTGGGAGAGCTTTCGGCCCAGGGTTTCCGCCAGGCGCTGGCTGTAACGCTGGTTGGCCTGGGCCACGATGTCCGAAAGGATGCGCTCGGCCACGCTCTTGGCCTCCTCGGTGAGGCGCTTGCCCAGCTCCCCGCCGCCGTTTTCCCGGATCACCTGGGCCACGACCCTGGGGTCCTGGGCCCGGCCGAAGTAGTAGGCCTCCACCCCCTGGGCGGTGCGGGTGGGGGAGGCGTTCACGTGGATGGAGATGAAGAGGTTCACCCGGGAGCTGTCCGCCATGGCGGCCCTCTGGGAAAGGTCTTGGCGCTTGTCGGGGGAGAGGTGCATGTCCTTGTCCCGGGTGAGGCGGACCTCAATCCCCTCCCCCTCCAAGAGGCGCTTGAGGCGGAGGGCCACGTCCAGGACCACCTCCTTTTCCACCACGTACCCCACCATCCCCGGGTCCACGCCCCCGTGCCCGGGGTCCAGGAGAACCACGGGCTTGG
>BBBN01000321.1 GCA_001311585.1 Thermus sp. JCM 17653 | reverse complement strand
CCTGAGGCCTCTAGGGCGAGGAGGAGAGTCCGCACCGGGCCCTCCAGGCCGCGGCCAAGCCCTGGGGGTCCCTAGGGGAAAGGACCTCCCGCACCGCCTGCACCAGGAGCCGCCGGGCCCGGTAGGGAGAGGCCAAGAGAAGCTCCCCTTCCCGGAGGAGCTCCCGGGCCAGCCCCGAAAGGGTGCGGTAGGGCACCCCCAGCCTGCGGGCCACGGCCCGGTTTGGGCTGATGTCTATAGCCTTTTCCAAAGGTTGCACTTTTCACCTCCTTTCGCCCGACCTGCAACGCAGCCAAGCTATAAAGCTTGGATGAAACGTCCAGGGTTAGGAGACGCATCTTGGCCATGAGGGACCTGCAACGTAGCCAAGCTATAAAGCTTGGATGAAACACGACGACCCCGACACCTCTGACGAGGTGTTCAAGCGCCTGCAACGTAGCCAAGCTATAAAGCTTGGATGAAACTGGTCGCGTTCCGGTTCTCTCTGGCCACACGGGTATAGCCCTGCAACGTAGCCAAGCTATAAAGCTTGGATGAAACACCCTAACGGTCCCAGGGGCTAGGGTGCTGGGCGTCCTGCAACGTAGCCAAGCTATAAAGCTTGGATGAAACTTGGATACGTCCGGGAGGTCGGCAAACTGGGTCTGGCTGCAACGTAGCCAAGCTATAAAGCTTGGATGAAACCGATCGGGGCCGGGTGGGAGAGGGCCTCGAGGTGCTGCTGCAACGTAGCCAAGCTATAAAGCTTGGATGAAACGAGCCCCCGCTCGGGGTAGAGGGTGCCAGGCTGGCGGCTGCAACGTAGCCAAGCTATAAAGCTTGGATGAAACAGCCGGAGGGCCTTTCCCCAGCGCCAGCCCGTGGGAAGCTGCAACGTAGCCAAGCTATAAAGCTTGGATGAAACTCCACCCCTAACCAAGCCCGTTGGGTAGCCGCTTTTCAAGATCCTCCGCGCGAACCCCTCTTTGGAGAGACTTGCCGCGCGCTACGATTATATCTCCCCGAAGTCGGTAAACCCCGTCCCCGAGGCCTAACCCCGCCCGCGCGAACCCCCCGGGGTTTGGGCGCCCGCTTGGGATCCGCGAGGGACGGGCCGGGCCTCCATGTAGACCGGGTAAGGCGCCTCCCTCTTCTTGGGATGCCCCAGCCGGGGGGAGCGCCACAGGGCCACCTCCGGGGGCCAGGCCCTGGGGTCCTGAAGGGCCAACGGAGCCTGTAGGAGGAGGGCCTGGAGGGTCCGCAGGGAGACAGGATGGCCCGGGGCGGGAAGGAGGAGACTGGGCCTGTCCTCGGGGTCGTGGATCCCCGCGGTCCTGACCCCGTCTGGAGCCGGGTACAGGAAAAAGAGGGGCACCGCTTCCCAAGCCAAGAGGGTGGCCACGGGTGGATGCGCGTCTTCTCCTTGAAGTCAAGGCTGTTGGGCTCCCGCGCTCCTTCCGCCCATTGGCGGTACTGGCTGGGGTGCCAGCCCACCAGGCCGAACTCCACCGGGGACCTGCGCCGCGTAGCCCTGCCCCCCTGCCTGGCCCAGGTCCAAAGCGCCTCCCCGGGCCCGAGGAGAACCCCGGAAAAGAGCACCCGCCTCAACCCCTTGAGAAGGTGGACCCTCCGCGCCGCCTCCCAGTTTTCCCGTAGCCTTGGTGAGGCGTTGCTGCCCTTTGGAGGTGTCCAGGGGCTCGGGAACACCTCACCCCTAGGGCGGGGAAGGAGAAGGGCGGGAAGGAAGCGGCGGGACCTGGGGTCGGCGGCGGCCAGGCGGCGCACCTCCTCCAGGGGGAGGTCTTCCAGCTTCTCCCGCTCCAGGAGCTCTGGGGGCAAGGGAGGCACGCGGCGCAGGCGGCGGGCCAGGCGGCAAAGAAGCTCCCCCTCCCCCACCCCCAGAAGCCCGGGCACGGGGCGGCTAAAGGGGTCGCGAAAGACCAGGCGCACCTCTTTCATTCCCTCCTCCTCCACCAGTAGCCTGAGGGCGCCGTAGGCCGCCAGGGCGGCCACGGGAAAGCCTCGAGGCCCAACCCTTCCAGCCAGACCACCCCCTTCACGCCTCACCCCCCGAGGCCAGGAAGTCCGCCAGGCGCAGGAGGGCCTCCCGGTAGGCCAAGCCCCAAGCCCATCTCCTCCAGGAGGCGGAGGAAGTTCTCCAGGTAGCCGCTTTCCAGCCGCTCCAACCCGTGGGCGCTTTCCCCGTGGGAGGGCCCGGGCCAAGAGGCCCAGGGGGTCTGGAGGGGCACGAGGAAGCCCGGAGCGTCGGGGGAGGGAGCGGGGAGG
>BBBN01000320.1 GCA_001311585.1 Thermus sp. JCM 17653 | reverse complement strand
GGGAGGGTCGGGGACCCGGGCCTCGAGGGCCTTCTCCAAGACGCCCTCCACCCGGCCCCGGCTGGCTATGGCGCCGGCCACGGGGAGGCCCAGGGCCTCCTCCAAAGCGGCGAGGTCCACCTCCAAGCCCTTGGCCTCGGCCTCGTCCAGGAGGTTCACCACCAAAGCGGTGGGGAGGGCCAGCTCCATGGCCTCCAGGGCCAGGATCAGGCTCCGCTCCAGGTTGCCCCCGTCCAGGACCAACAGCAGGCGGTCCGGCGGGTCCAGGAGGAGCTCCTTTAGGACCAGGGCCTCCTCGGGAGAAGTGGGGAGGAGGCTGTAGGTGCCGGGGAGGTCCACCAGCTCCACCCGGGCTTCTCCCAGGCGGAGGTAGGCCGAGAGCCTTTCCAGGGTGGTCCCGGGCCAGTTGCCCACCTCGAGGCTCGCCCCCGCCAAGGCGTTGATGAGGGAGCTCTTCCCCGTGTTGGGGTTGCCCACCAGGCCCAGCGTTCCTCGGCCTTGAGGACCGGGGTGGCGGCGTCGCAACGGGGGCAACTCATGCTTCCTCCAGGGGCTCCACCAGGACCTGGCGGGCCTCGCTCTCCCTCAGGAGGAGGAAGGCGTCCCCGGCCCGCACCTCCAGGGGGTCCCCCAGGGGGGCTCGCAGGAGGACCTCCACCAGGACCCCGGGCCTCAAGCCCAGGGCCAGAAGCCGCCTGCGCTCAGGGGGAACCTGCAGGACGCGGGCACGGGCGCCGGGGGGAAGATGGGCCAGGGAGGGCATAGGCATCACCTAAGGGGGAGGTTATCCCGAAGGGGGTTAAAGTCAAGTATTCCGGTCGGATTTTGCGATTTAAAAATGGTAAGCGTTAGCGTTTGATCAGGCCTTCCAGGGCCCCGGGGTCCGGCACCTCTACCCGCCGCCCCGCGAGGCGGATAAGCCCTTGTCGGTAAAGCTCCCCCAGGTTGCGGGAAACCGCCTCGGGCACCGTGCCCAAAAGGGCGGCGAGCTCGGGGTTCGTGGGCAGGCGGAAGCCTGCCCCTCTTCGGCGAGCCTTTCCAGGAGGAACTCGCAGAGCCTTTCCCGCACCTCGTGGAAGACCAGGCGGTCCAGGAGGTGGAGGAGCTGGCCTTGGCGGCGGGCCAGATAGCGGATCAGGGCCCGGGCCAGGGGGGTCTTTCCTCCACGAGTTGGAAAAAGCGGTCCTTGGGAATGGCCAGAACCTCGCTCTCCTCCAGGGCCTCGGCGCTGGCCGGGTAGGTGGGGCGTTCTAGAAAGAGGGCCACCTCGGCCAGGACCCGCCCCGGCCCCTCCACGTGCAGGACCACCTGCTTCCTTCCCTCGGGGTCCAGCTTGTAGACCTTGACGAGCCCCTTCTGCACCACGAAGAGGCCCCGCACGGGCTCCCCTTCCAGGAAGAGGAGTTCGCCTTTGCGCAGGCGCCGGGACCGGGCCTCCGCCGCCAGGGCCTTTAGGTCCTCGGGGGCGAGCTCGCGGAAAAGGGGTATCTGGGCGAGGTCCATCTTCACTCCTTCAGGGCGAGGAGGCGCTTTCGGGCCTCCTCCAGGAGGGGCTCGAGCCTCAGGGCGCGGGCGTAGGCTTCCTTGGCCACCTCCTTGTACCCCAGGCTTCCGCCAGCTCTCCCAGGCGCAGAAGCCCGGAGAGGGCCCTTTCCTGCAGGTAGGCCCGTTCGGCCTCCGCCCACTCCCCGTAGGGGTCGTCGCCGAAGAGGGGGCCCTTGTAGAGCTCCAGGGCCTGGCGCAGGGTCTTGAAGGCGGCGAGGCCCTCCTCGAGGTCCGCCTTGCGCATCAGGGCCTCAAAGCGCTCAAAGTCCAGGAAGCGGTTCTCGGGGAGCCTTAGCCGGTAATACTCCCCCTCCCGCTCCACGATCCCCGGCAGGGCCTTGCGCAGGTGGTAGACCAGGGTGTACACCTCCTGCCGGGCTTTTTCCGGAGGGAGTTCGGGGAAGAGGGCTTCGGCGAGGTCTTCGGCGTACAAGGCCCGGTCCTTGTTGGCCAGAAGGAGTTTGAGAAGGCGCCAGGCACCCTGCCTGCCGAAGCGCCTTGGGGTCAGTTCCTGCCCCTGGTAGCGCACCCGGAACTCCCCGAGGGCGTATACCTCCAGCTCGGGGAAGGCCAAGGCCCTCCCCTCCTTGGGGAAGAGCAGGGGGAGGGCCAGCCGCTCCAGCCAGAGGACTGGGGCCGCAGGGCCCGTGGGGGGGCGTGGGGGACGGGCGTGGAAAAGGGTCTGGACCGCCACCACCTCGCCTCGAGCCAGAGGGGGAGGCAGATCCGGGGACGGCCCTCGGCCTCGG
>BBBN01000319.1 GCA_001311585.1 Thermus sp. JCM 17653 | reverse complement strand
GGAGGCGGCCCGGGCCAAGGTCAAGGAGGCCAGGTTCGTGGAGGGGCGGGCCGAGGCCCTGCCCTTCCCTGAGGGGAGCTTTGACCTCGCCTTCTTCGGCCTCGCCCTCCACCACCTGGACCCCATCCCCGCCCTCCGGGAGGCCTCCCGGGTAGCCCGGCGCGTGGCCGTCTTGGAGTGGCCTTACCGGGAGGAGGAGGTGGGCCCGCCCCTTGGGCGGAGGCTCTCCTTGGAAGCCCTGGAGGGCCTCTTCCGGGAGGCTTTGGGAAGCCAGCCCCGCTTTTGGGTGGCGGAAGGCTACGTCCTCGCCCTTTGGGACAAGGAATAAGGCCCCTTTCGGGGCCCCTTGGTGCCGGGGGCGGGACTCGAACCCGCACGTCCTTGCGGACAGCAGATTTTGAGTCTGCCGCGTCTACCGATTCCGCCACCCCGGCGGACGCACCCTAAGGATAAGGCCAAGGAGGAAAAGCGTCAACGCCAGGCCCACCGGGAAGTCCCCGAGGCGCGTGTAGGGAGTGAGGCCCGTCCTTAAGGCGTAAGGGGCGAGGAGGAAGCCCTCTTGGTGGGCCGGGATTTCCGCCACCACCCGGCCGAAGGGGTCAATGCTTGCGGTGATCCCGTCGTTTCCCGCCCTAAGCAGCCAGCGCCCGGTCTCCACCGCCCTTAAGCGTCCCAGGGCGAAGTGCTGTAGCCCCCCAAAGGAGGGGCCGAACCAGGCGTCGTTGGTGAGGAGGACGAGGACTTCGGCGCCTTCCCGCGCCAAGCTTTGGGCCACGGAGGGGAAGACGGACTCGTAACAGATCATGACCCCATAGGGTCCCAAGGGGGCCACCTTCTCCCCGGGGACGCGGTCTTGGAGGTCCCCAAGCCCCATGGCCCGGAAGAAGAAGGCGTAGACCCCGCCCAGGGCCTCCCGGAAGGGAAAGCGCTCCCCGAAGGGGACGAGGCGGGTCTTGTCGTAGTGGCCGAGGACCCCGCCCTCCCGGTAGAGCACCGCCCGGTTGGGGCCGAAGAGGTTGAGGCCGGTGAGGAGGGGGCGGCCTTGGAGGAGGGTTTCCGTCCCCTCGGGAATCCGCCACACCGCGGTCTCGGGCCAGACCACGAGGTCCGCCTCGGGGTGGGCCTTTAGGCCGGCCTCCGTGAGCCTCAGGTAGACCCTTTCGTCCAGCTCCCCCTGGTACTTCTTCAGGGGGTTGATGTTCCCCTGGACCAAGAGGGCCTTTCCCTCGGGCCTGGCCTCGGGGAGGGGAAGGAGCCAGAGGAGGGCCCAGGGGAGGAGGCCCAAGGCCGCCTCGCCCGTAGGCCCCAGGCCACGAGGAGGACGAGGAGGGAGAGGAGGTAGACCCCGCCCCAGGCGGCCAGCACCCTCCCTGGGGCCTCCACCAGGGCGTAGCCCAGAAACCCCCAGGGGAAGGCCAGCTCCCCTTGCTCCGTGAGCCACTCCAGGAGGACCCACCCCCCAATGCGCATGGGGGCATTGGGGGTGAGGGCGAAGAGGAGGCCGAAGGAGAGGGCCTTGACCAGGACCAGGGGCAAAAAGGGCACCGCCCCCCAGGGCCCGAAGTTCTGGGCGAAGCTTTGCGGGAGCCAAACCAGGTGGAGCCCCCAAAACCCGAGGCCCGCAAAGAACCCTTCCCGGAAGCCCCCCTTGAGGAGGAGGGCGAGGACCAGGGGGGCGAGGAAGCCCAGGGGGAAGGGGGGTAGGGTGAGGGCGAGGAGGAGGCCCAGGAGGAAGGCCCGCACCCCTCCACCATAAGGTTTCCCCGGTCGCTTTTCACCGGGTTTCGGCGTCGGAGGTGGGAGAATGGACATGCGCCTCGGGGTTCTCTCGGACATCCACGCCAACCTGCCCGCCCTCGAGGCCGCCCTGGAGGCCCTACGGGCCGAGGGGGTGGACGAGGTCCTGGTCCTTGGGGACCTGGTGGGCTACGGGCCCCACCCTAGGCAGGTGATCCACAGGGTCTGGAAGGAAGGGCTTCCTGCCATCGCCGGGGCCTGGGACCTAAGGGTGGCCTACCCTTTCCCCGGGTCCCTGCCCGAGGGGGTGGGTAGGGCCACCCTGGAGTGGACCCGAAGCCAGCTGGGGGAGAAAGAGCTCGCCTACCTGCGCGCCCTACGGCTTTCCCACCGCAGGGCCTATGGGGAGAGGCGCCTGGTGGCCTTCCACGGAAAGCCGGGAAACCCCGAGGCCCAGGTGGACCTTCTGGGGGAGGCCAGGGAGTTCCTGACCCTCTTGGAGCGCTACGGGGCGGAGGTCCTCCTCCTCGGGGGGCGGCACCTGCCCCTGGCCCGGCGGG
>BBBN01000318.1 GCA_001311585.1 Thermus sp. JCM 17653 | reverse complement strand
CCCCCAGCTCCCGGGCCACGATGGCCGCGTGGGAGGTGCGCCCGCCCCTTTCGGTGACGATGGCCGCCGCCTTCTTCATGATGGGCTCCCAGTCGGGGTTGGTGGTCTCCGTGACCAAGACCTCCCCTTCCTGGAAAAGGTCCATCTCCTTGGGGTCTCGGAGGACCCGGGCCCTTCCTGCGGCGAGGGCTTCCCCCACGGCGAGGCCCTCGGCCAGGACCTCTCCCCTTTGCAGGAGGCGGAAGACGCGGAGGACCGGGGCCTTTTGCGAGTGGACGGTCTCGGGCCGGGCCTGGAGAACGAAGAGCTCCCCCGTGGGGCCGTCCTTGGCCCACTCGATGTCCATGGGGGTGGGGCTTCCCCGCTTCTTGGAGTAGTGTCCTCAATCTTCAGGGCCCAGTCCGCGAGGAGGAGGACCTCCTCGTCCTTTAGGGCGAAGCGGTTGCGCAGGTAGAGGGGCGTGGGCCGGTTCTTGAGCCTTCCCTCCCTGGGGTCAAAGGCCAGGGTGAGCTCCTTGGCGCCGAGCTTTTTGTAGACCACGGCCCGGAAGCCCTCACGGAAGGTCTCCTTGTGCACGTAGTACCCGTCCGGGACCACCCGCCCCTGGACGATGTTCTCGCCGAGACCCCATATGGCCGTGAGGTAGACGAAGCCCCGGTGGCCGGTGTCGGGGTCCAGGGTGAAGATCACCCGCTTGCGCCGGAGTCGGCCCGGACCATGCGCTGAACCCCCACGCTTAGGGCCACCTTGAGGTGGTCAAAGCCCATATGGGCCCGGTAGCTGATGGCCCGCGCGGTGAAGAGGCTCGCCATGGCCCGCTTCACGTGGAGGAGGAGGTCCTCTTCCCCCTGGACGTAGAGGAAGCTTTCCTGCTGCCCGGCGAAGCTCGCCGTGGGGAGGTCCTCGGCGGTGGCGCTGGAGCGCACGGCCACGGGGATCTCCTCCTCCCCCGCCTCCTCGGAAAGCCTGCGGTAAGCCTCGAGGATCTCCTCCCGGAGGTCTTGGGGGTATTCGCCCTTCAGGATCAGGTTCCGCAGGCGGCGGCTCGCCTCTTGGAGGGCCTTAGGGTCCTCCGGGTCCAGCCCCCCTAGCTCCCGGGCGATGGCCTCTTTCAGGCCGTTATGCCGGAGGAAGTACCGGTAGGCCTCGCTGGTGGTGGCGAAGCCCTCGGGCACCCTGACCCCTAAAGGGGAGAGCTCCCGGATCATCTCCCCCAAGGAGGCGTTCTTCCCCCCCACCAGGGGGACGTCCTCCAGGCCCACCTCGTGGAAAAACCGCACCCACTTCACGGAATCCCTCCTTTCCTCAAGGCCTCCTTCAGTACCCCTTCGGCGCTTTCCCCCTCGTAAAGGGCCTCCTCCGTGAGGAAGAGGCGGTGGGGAAGGGCGAGGAAGGCGGCGTCCTTAAGCTCCTTCCAGTCCACGAAGGGCTTCCCCCGCAGGTAGGCCAGGGCCCGGGCCAGGGAAAGCCAGGCCTTGGCTCCCCGGGGGGAAAGCCCCATGCGGAGGCGCCGGTCCTCCTGGGTGAGGAAGACCACGTGGGTGATGGCCAAAAGGGCCTCCTTGGCCACCCGCACCTCCGTCGCCTCCTCCTGGGCCTTGAGGAGGTCCACCTCCACCGGCTCTGGGGCCTTGGGCTCCTCGGTGAGGATCCTTAGCCACACCTCCCGCCTCGGGGGGCGGAAGGGGATCTTGGCGGCGAAGCGGTCCAGCTGGGCCTCGGGCAGGGGGTAGGTGCCCTCCAGCTCCAGGGGGTTTTGCGTGGCGATGACGAAGAAGGGCTCGGGCAGGGGGTGGCGCACCCCCCCCACGGTCACGGATCTTTCCTGCATAGCTTCCAGAAGGGCCGACTGCACCTTGGGGGGCGCCCGGTTGATCTCGTCCGCCAGGACCACCTGGGCGAAGATGGGGCCCGGGACGAAGACGAAGCGCCCCTCCCGGAAGACCTCGCTCCCCGTGAGGTCCTGGGGGAGGAGGTCCGGGGTGAACTGGATGCGCTTGTAACTTAGGCCGCTTGCCTTGGCGAAGCTTTCCGCAAGGAGGGTCTTGCCCAGGCCCGGCGTCCCTTCCAAGAGGGCGTGCCCCCGGGCGAGGAGGACGGCCAGGAGGGCCTCTATGGCTTCCTCCTGGCCGAAGAGCACCTCCTAGGGCCTCCCTCAGCCTCGCCAAACCCACCCTAGCCCTCCTGGGCCCTCGCCTGGACGATTCTCTGCGCGAGGTGCGGGGGAACCTCGGCGTAGTGGCTGAACTCCAGGGTGTAGGCCCCCGTCCCCCCGGTGAGGCTGGGGAGGGCCTTG
>BBBN01000317.1 GCA_001311585.1 Thermus sp. JCM 17653 | reverse complement strand
CGAGGGGACAGAGGCCGCGCTTCGTGCGGCGGACGTGGGCCTCCTTTCCCTCGAGGCCCTGCCCCGCGCCTTCGCCCTAAGCCGCAAGACCCTGGCCGTGGTGCGGCAGAACATCGCCTTCGCCTTGGGGCTCAAAGGGGTTTTCCTCCTCACCACCCTTTGGGGCCTCACGGGGCTTTGGCCTGCGGTGCTCTCGGATAGCGGGGCCTTGGTCCTCGTGACCCTGAACAGCCTCCGCCTCCTCCGGCAACGGGTTTAGGCGAGGGGGAAGGGCCCTTTGTGGTCCAGGCCAAGGTGCCCTTTCCGCCCTAGCCTTACCCTTTTGCTTGGAGGTAAATCGTGAAAAGGCTTCTCGGTTTATTGGTCCTGGCAGGCGCTCTCGCCCTGGCCCAGGGGGCCATGGTGCGGATGGCCCACCTCTCCCCCGACGCCCCGGCGGTGGACGTGCTGGTGAACGGGCAGAAGGCCATCACGGGCCTGGCCTTCAAGCAGATTACCCCCTACATCCCCCTTCCCGCCGCCAAGGTGAGGGTGCAGGTGGTGCCTTCAGGGGCCGACGCTCCCGTGGTCATAGACGCCGAGCTGGACCTCAAGGAGGGGGTCTACTATACCGTGGCCGCCACGGGCTTCCTGGCCCAGATCCGTCCCCAGGTCTACACCGACACCCTGGCGGGTTTCTTCCCCCGGGCCGGGTACGCCCGAATCCGGGTGGTCCACGCCTCCCCCGACGCCCCGGCGGTGGACGTGGCGGTGAAGGGCGGCCCCGTGCTCTTTGCCGGGCTTCCCTTCCCCCGGGCCAGCACCTACCTCTCTGTGCCCGCGGGGGCCTATGATCTCGAGGTCCGGGCGGCCGGCACCTCCACCGTGGCCTTGGCCCTTCCCGGGGTCACCCTGGAAAGCGGCAAGATGTACACCGTCTTCGCCGTGGGAAGCCTAAAGGCGGGCACCCTCACCGTGGTGGCGGTGGTGGACGCCACCGTGCTAGGTGGAAACCGCTAAGCCCCCCCAATCCCCCTTCCCGGGGCCTCCCGGGGAGGGGGTTCCCTCTTGGCTCCTTCCCCTCCTCGCCTGCCCCTTCTGCCGGGGACCCCTCCTGGGGGAGAGGTGTTCCGGGTGCGGCCGGGTTTTCCCCCGGAAGGGGGGCTTCCTGGACCTCCGGGCCTTTCGGGAAAAGCCCCTCCTGGCCCTGGTCAACCGGTTTCCCCCCGTGGCCTTAGGCTACGACCTCTGGCGCACCCATTCCACGGGCCTTCTCTCCGGGGGGCGCCTGGACCTCCCCGGGGAGCTCGCCCTCCTCCGGGAGTGGCTTCTTCCCACGGGAGGGCCCTTTCTGGACGTGGGCACCGGGACCGGCCTGTACCGGGAGGCCCTGGGGGAGGGGATGGTGGGGGTGGACCCTTCCCCCGCCTTCCTCGAGGTGGCCCAAGGGCGCCGCCCGGGGGCCTACCTCCTCGCCCACGGGGAGAGGCTTTCCTTCCGGGACGGGGCCTTTTCCGGGGTGGCCATCGGGCCCACCTGGAACGAGTTTTTGGACCCCGTGGCGGCGGCCCGGGAGGCGAGGCGGGTTCTTAGGCCCGAAGGGCGGCTTTTCGGCCTCCTCCTTCTGGGGCCGGGAGGCCCCTTTGGGCTTTTCCGCCCCACCCCGGAGGCCTTCCTCCGCCTCCTGGAGGGGGCGGGGTTCCGGGGGGAGGTCCGTAGGCTGGGCCGGCTTGGCCTCGTCCTCGCCGAGGTAAGGTGAGGGGCATGAAGCGGCTCTTGGCCCTGCTCCTTGCCCTCCTCCTGGCCCAGGGCCGGGAGTACCGGGTCCTCCCCGGGGCGGATACGGGGAGGCCGGACCTGGACCGTAGCTACGCCCTCGTCTACCCCGCCCCAAGGCCTAAGGCCGTCCTCTTCCTGGTGCCGGGGCTTCTTGGGGGGAGCACCAACTTCTCCCTGTTGGCCGAGCACCTTAGGGCCAGGGCCCCGGACCTCGAGGTCTGGGCCTGGGAGAGGCGGGCCAACGGCCTGGAGGACCGCTCGGGCTTCCTCCGGGAAGACCCCGTGGCCTACTACCGGGCCCTCCCCCTCCCCGACCTCGCCCCTTGAGGGGTTGGGGCCTGGAGGTGCACCTCGAGGACCTGGACCTGGCGGTGGAGGCGGCAAGGGCCCGGCCCCCGTGGTCCTCGCGGGCCACTCCCTGGGGGCGGCCCTTGCGGGGCTCTACGCCCTCCTCCACGGGGAAAAGCTTTCTGGGCTCGTCCTCCTGGACGGGGCCCCCGGGGTGGTGCCCCTTGCGGAGGAGGCCTTTTACGAGGGGGCGGACTTCCCCTTCGGGC
>BBBN01000316.1 GCA_001311585.1 Thermus sp. JCM 17653 | reverse complement strand
GGGGAGCCGGGGCCCACCCTCCCTAAGGCAGCTCCGCCAAAGCAGGTCCAGCCACCGGGCGAAGGCCTCCGGCTCCACCTCGGGCACCAGGAGGCGGACCGCCCCCGCCTTGTCCCCGAAGCGCCGGAACCTTCTTAAGAAGCGCCTCAGGGTACGCCGCTCCTCCCCGCTGGGGCGGAAGGAGAGGTGCTTGTGCCCCATCACGCTAAAGCGAAACCCCTCCGGGGCCAGGGCCCGGAGGCGGCTTATGGTCCTCAGGTCCCCCACCCGGTGCCACCAGGAGAGCTCCACCGTGGGGAAGGCCTTGCGGTAGGCCTTAAACCCCCCGGGAAAGCCCCGGTAGCCCCTAAGCCCCACCAGGATTTCTCCGCTAGCCGTCAAGCCAGTGCTCCAGGAAGGCCAGGCCCGTGCGGGCCATGAGGGGGGTTAGGGTGTGGCCTGCCCCCTCCTCCACGAAGCGGGCCAGGCGGCCTTCGGGGTAGTGCGGCCTCAGGCTTCCACCGTTTTCTCCATGCGCTCTAGGGGGACGATGAGGTCCTTGGTGCCGTGGAGGTGGAGGAGGGGCACGCCCCCATAGGCCTCCCCCTGGGTGGCGGGCGGGGCCTGGTAGAGGGCCTCCACCCGGGGATCCCTGAGCCGCTGCCCCTGGGGGAGCTTCATGGGAAAGCCCGAACCGATGAAGGCCAGGGCGGCTTTGGGGCGCAACCCCTCCGAGAGGAGGAGGTGGACCACAAAAGCCCCCAGGCTTCCCCCGGCGAGGAAAAGAGGGAGGCCGAAGCGCTTTTGTGCCGCCTCCGCCACCTTTAGGGCCTCTTCCTTGAAGCCCAGGGCCACCTGGTAGACCTCCTCCACGTAGCTCGGGCTTTTGGCCGAGGGGGGTTTTCCCTCCCGCTCCCCGTGCCGGGGGGCGTCAAAGGCCAGGAGGAGGAAGCCCCTTTGGGCGTAGCCGGGGAGGAGGGAAAGGATGTGCTCCTTGGAGCCCTGCAGGCCATGGAGGGCGAGGAGGAGGGCCCGGGGATTCTCCGGCACCTGGGCCAAAAGGGTCAAGCCTTCTAGGGTGAGGCGTTCCTGGCGCATGGCCCTTAGGTGAAGAGGCTGGACACCGATTCCCCGCGGTGGATGCGCCAGATGGCCTCGGCGAAGAGGGGGGCCACGGTGAGGGTCTTGAGCTTGGGGCCTTCCTTGGGGGGACAGGTGTCGGTGGCGGCCACCTCCTTCACGGGGCTTCGGGCGATGCGCTCCAGGGCCGGGCCCACGTAGACCCCGTGGGTGGCGGCGGCGTAAACCTCCTTGGCCCCGGCCTGCAGGAGGGCCTCCACCGCCTCCACCAAGCTGCCCGCGGTGGAGATCTCGTCGTCCACGATGAGGCCGTCTTTCCCTCCACTTCCCCCACCAGCATCCGCACCCGCACCTCGGTGTCCGAGACCCGCTCCTTGTCGATGAAGGCCAGGGGGAGGCGGAGCCTTCTTGCCAGGGAGCTCGCCCTCTTTAGGTCCCCGGCGTCCGGGGCCACCACCACGGCGTTTTCCAGGTCCACCCGGGTGGCGAAGTGGTTGGCGATGACGGGCTCGGCGGAGAGGTGGTCCACGGGGATCTTGAAGAAGCCGTGGACCTGAGGGGAGTGGAGGGTCATGGTGAGGACCCGGTCGGCTCCCGCCGTCTGCAGGAGGTCGGCGATGAGCCTGGCGGCGATGGAGATGCGGGGGGCGTCCTTTTTGTCGCTCCGGGCGTAGGAGAAGTAGGGGATGACGGCGGTGACCCGGGCGGCGCTGGCCCCCTTGGCGGCGTCCACCATCATGAGGAGCTCCATGAGGTGGTCCTGCACCGGGGGGGTGAGGGACTGGACGATGAAGACGTCCCCTTCCCTGAGGCTTTCCTCGTAGCGTACGAAGAGGTTGTCGTTGGCGAAGCGCAAGGTGGTGCTTTTCCCCAGAGGGAGGCCTAGGGCCTCGGCGATGGCCTGGGCCAGGGGTCGGTTGGACTGGCCGGAGAAGATCAGGAGGGGGCGGTCCATGCCGTTCCCCAAAATACCACGCCCCCTAAAGCGGGGTGAGCTCCCTTTGCAAGGGGGTGGTGACCTCGGGACCCGTGGGGTGGAGGTAGACGTTGACCTCCGTGCGCACGCCGAAGCCCTCCAGGTACACCCCGGGCTCCACGGTGAAGGCGAGGCCCGGCACCAGGGGCCGCAGGTCGTGGGTCTCCAGGTCGTCCAGGTGGGGGCCTGTCCCGTGGACCTCCTCTCCCAGGTTGTGGCCGGTGCGGTGCAGGACGTGGGCCCCGTAGCCCTCCTCCTCCAGGACCTTGCGCGCCAGGCGGTCCACCTCAAAGCCCTTGGGGCGGCGCCCCTCGC
>BBBN01000315.1 GCA_001311585.1 Thermus sp. JCM 17653 | reverse complement strand
CCAGGGTCCTGCCAGCCGGGAGCCGCCCGCGGGAGGAGGGGGAGGTGGACGGCGAAGGCGTAGAGGAGGACCACCCCCAGGAAGAAGGTGGGGAGGGACTGCAGGAAACCCATGAGGCCGCCGAGGGCCAGGTCCAGAGGCCCGTGGCGCACGGCCAGGAGGGCCAGGGGTAGGGCGAGGGAAAGCGCCCCCCCAAGCCCGAGGAAGACCAGGGTCAGGGTGAGGGGAAGCCTCTCCCCCACGAGCTCCGCCACCGGTTTCCCGTAGCGGATGGACTCCCCGAGGTCCAGCCGCGCGAGGCCGGAAAGCCAGTGGAGGTAGCGCTCCCAGGGCGGCCGGTCCAGGCCCAGCGCCCTTTCCAGGGCGGCGCGGGCCTCGGGGGAGGCCTCGAGGCCCAGGATGGCCTGCACGGGGTCCCCCGGGAGAAAAAGGAGGAAGGCGAAGACCAGGCTGGAGGCGAGCCAGAGGGTGACCAGGGCCAGGAGGAGGCGCCTTGCGAGGAAACCCCCCATCTACCGCGCCAGGTACACCCGGGTCACGTTGAGGCTCGGGGTGGGCTGGTTGGGCCACCAGCCCATGACCTCCTTGCGCATGGCGGCCAGATAGGGGGCGTTCATCACCCAGAGGTTCACCGCGTCCTGGGCGAGGAGCTTTTGCATCTCCTTCATCAGGTCGCAGGCCTTCCGTGGGTCGGGAGTGCGCAGGTACTGGGTGTAGAGCTCCCGGAAGCGGGGAGAGTCGTAGCGGAAGTAGTAGTTCGGGTTAGCGTAGATGCCGATGTCGTTGGGCTCGGAGTGGCCGATGATGGTCATCTGGTAGTCCGCCCCCCTAAAGACCCGGGAGAGCCAGGTGGCCCACTCCACCACCTCCAGCCGGGCCTGGACCCCGATCTGGGCAAGCTGGGCGGCGATGGCCTCCCCGAGCCGCCTCTCGTAGGGGTAGGGGGCGGCCAGGGTGAAGGTAAAGCGCAAGGGGTTGCCGGGCCCGTACCCCGCCTCCTGCAAAAGGGCCCGGGCCTTGGCGGGGTCAAAGGGGTAGTAGCCCGAAAGGTCCACGTAGCAGCTCTCCCCGGGGGAGCGGTGGCTACCGATGGGGGTGCCGTAGCCCAGCATCACCCCCTCCACCAGGGCCTTCTTGTCCACGGCGTGCTGGATGGCCCGGCGCACCCTGGGGTCGTTGAAGGGGGGGCGGCTGTTGTTCATCCTGCGGTGATCTCCGTGGTGGTGAAGCCCGTGACCACCTTGAAGCCCGGGTCCCGCTGGAGCACCAGGGCGGTCTCCGGGCTCACCCCGAGGCCGATCACGTGGATGTCCCCGGCCCTCAGGGCGGCGAGCTGGGCGTTCTGGTCGGGGAGGAAGCGGAAGAAGACCCGGTCCAGATAGGGGAGGCCAGGCTCGTAGTAGCCGTCAAACCGCTCCAGCCTCACCCCCACGCCCCGCTCCCAGGCGGCGAAGCGGAAGGGCCCCGTGCCGATGGGCTGGGTCTTCTGCTCCTCCACCCTCCCTTTGGGCCCGATCACCGAGTCCGGGCGGGCCAGGTTGAAGAGGAAGTCCTGGTTGGGCTGGCGGAGGCGGAAGACCACGGTGTAGGGGTCCTTGGCCTCCACGCTCCCGATATCCTGGTAGTACTCCGGGTGGGTGTGGCCGGACTTGGGGTCCCTGGCCCGGTTGAACTTGAAGAGGACGTCCTCCGCGGTGAAGGGGCTCCCGTTGTGGAAGCGCACCCCCTTCCTGAGGTGGAAGGTCCAGGTGAGCCCCGAGGGGCTTCCCTCCCAGCGTTCCGCCAGGGCGGGGACGATCTCCCCCTTCTCGTTGAACTTCACCAGGCCCTGGAGGACGTTGTCGTAGAGCATCCGGGGGATCTCCTGGCTGGTGGAGGCCGTGGGGTCCAACACCGGGGGCTCGGCCAAGACGGCCACCCTAAGCTCCCCGCCCCGGGTCTGGGCCACGGCCAGGCTCAAAAGCCAGAGAAGGACGATCCAGCTTCGCATCCCTGCCTCCTTTCCGCAAGCCTACCACGCCGTGGAAGCGTGGAAAAGCCCTAGCCTAGATAGAGGACCGCGAGGGCGGCGTAGACCCGGGCGGCCTGGACCACCTCCTCCAGGTCCACCCACTCGTCCACCTGGTGGGGGAGGGTCTTCTGTCCGGGCCCCATGACCACCACGGGAAGCCCCGCCCAGGCCCGGAGGAAGGTGCCGTCCGTGGCCCCCGGAACCCCCCCGTGCCGCACGGGAAGGCCGAGGAGCTCAGGGCCTCCTCCGCCGCCTGGACCAGGGGGTCCTCCTTGGGGGTCTCCACGGGGGGGCGGTCTTCCAGGACCTCCACCCCTACCCCGGCGAGGGCGGCGAGCTCCGCCA
>BBBN01000314.1 GCA_001311585.1 Thermus sp. JCM 17653 | reverse complement strand
ATGGGGGCCTGAGCGGGGTCCACCCAGGCGGCGAGGCTCCAGCTCTGCCAGCCGTGGCGGAAGAACCCCTTGGCGGGGAACGGGGGAAAGACCCGCACCTCCCTACCCCAAAGGCGCACTCCCCCCGGGGCCTCTTCCAGGCCCTCCGCCGTGAGGAAAACCTCCTGTTCTCCCAACCCCAACCTCATGCCTCCTCCCAGACGGCGAGGTCATAAGGGCCCACCCGCCTACTCCCCAGGAGGAACCGGACCCCTTCTGGGGCGGGGGCCTCCACCGCCTCTGGCCCATAGTTGAAGGCAAGGACCCAGGGCCCCCGTCGCCGGAGCCTCAAGGCCTCGGGCAGGAAAACAGGGCGCAATCCGGCCTCCTGGGCCAAGGCCGCTAGGAGGACCCCCAAGAGCTCGGGGGAAGGCCAGGCGGCGAGGTACAGGTACCGCCCCTCCCGGTAAAGGGCCCCCTTCCCGTCCTGGAAGGTAAGGAGGGGCCTTAGGGGAGCCTCCACCCATTCCCGCCACAGGCCCAGAGGGAAGCGGCCAAGCGCCCCTTCCGCCACCTCTAGAAGACCCGGGGGGAGGCTTTCCACCCGAACCACCTTAAGAGGCACGAGGGCCTGGAGGGGGCCGGGAGGAAGCCCCTTGGGAATCTGAAAAGTTTCCGTCTTGCTCCCCGAGCGGGGACCGAAGAGGACAGGCCCCTCGGCTTCCCGGAAGGCTTCCAAGGCCTCCTCCCGCACGATGGGGAGACTCGGGACCACGACGAAGGCGTAGCCCCTTAAGGAAGCCCCCGGGGGAACCACATCCACATCCAGTCCCAGCCGCCGGAGGGCGCTGTAAAAGAGATAGACGAGGCCCAGATAGCTCCACTCTGCCCCCTGGGGCTGGACCTCGTAAATCCAGGCGGCCTCGTAGTCAAAAACCAGGGCCACAGGGGCCTGGGCCACGGGAGGCAGGGCCAGGGCGGCGAGCTCCTCGGCCACCCGCTCCGCCTCAAAGAAGCCTTGGTCCGGGGCAGAATCCGGTCGGTGGAGCCCGGCGTGCATCTGCTCCTGGGCAAAAGGCGCCTGGCGCCAGCGGAAGTAGGCGACCACCTCCGCACCGTGGGCCAGGGCCTCCCAGGTCCAAAGCCGCACCATCCCGGGGGCAGGGCTCGGGTTGTGGGGGGCCCAGTTCACCGGGCCCGGTTGCTGCTCCATCACCCAGAACCGCCCCCGCCCCACCCCCCGGTAGAGGTCGTGGTGGAAGGCGGCCACGTCGGGGTGGCCGGTGCGGGCGTAGCGAAGCTTTTCCTCTGGAGGCAAGGGCATGAGGTCGGTGAAGCCCAGGGGGTAGCTGTCCCAGCTGGCGAAGTCCAGGTCCTCGGCCAAAGCGAAAGCGTCTAAGTCGGTGAAAAACCCCATGAAATTGTGGGTGACGAACTTCCCCGGGGCATGGGCCCTTAGGATCTCCACCTGGAGGCGGTTAAAGGCCCTCACCTGGTCCGAGGCGAAACGGTAGTAGTCCAGGAGGTGGCTCGGGTTGGGCTCGGCCACGGTGAGGTGGGGAAGCTCCACCTCGGTGAAGTCCCGGTAGCGCTGGCTCCAGAAGGCCGTGCCCCAGGCCTCGTTCAGGGCCTCAATGGTGCCGTACCGGGCCTCGAGCCACCCCCGGAAGGCCTCCTGGCAGCGGGGGCAGTAGCAGCGCACGGTGCCGTGGCAGCCGTACTCGTTGTCGGTCTGGAAGCCTGCCACGGCCTCGAGGCCCCCGTAGCGCTCGGCGAGTAGCGTCACGATGCGCCGGGCCTCCTCCCGGTAGGCGGGGCTGGAAAAGCAGTAGTGCCGTCTCCCCCCGAACCGCCGCCTCCTCCCCTCCCGGTCCACGGGGAGGATCTCCGGATAGCGGTCCACGAGCCACTTGGGCGGCGTGGCCGTGGGCGTGCCCAGGACCACCTTGAGCCCCTCCCCGGCGAGGGTGGCCATGGCCTCGTCCAGCCAGCCCCACTCCAGCCTCCCGGGCTCCGGCTCTAAGAGGGCCCAGGCGAACTCCCCGATGCGCACGTAGGCAAGCCCCGCTTCCCGCATGCGCCGGGCGTCCTCCTTCCAGCGCGCCTTGGGCCAGTGTTCGGGGTAATAGCAGACACCGAGCATGGTTCACTCCTTCACGGCTCCGGCTGTAATGCCCGCAACGAAGTAACGCTGCAGGAAAAGAAAGAGCACCACAAAGGGAGCGGTCATGAGCACTGACCCCACCATGATCCCGCCCCAGGAAACCCGTGTAAGCCCGATCAGGTCCCCAAGGCCACCGGAGCGGTGTACATCTACAAGTTGCTACCCAGCCATTTTCTGAGCCATGAGGCTGATGTTGTGGGCCAGGATAAAGGTGAGGACCTTGATAACAAA
>BBBN01000313.1 GCA_001311585.1 Thermus sp. JCM 17653 | reverse complement strand
CCCCGGGAGGAAAGGGTGCGGGTGCGGGATTCCCCCGGGCATGGAGGAGGGCTACCTGCTGCGGGTGCCGGGCTACGGCAACCTGGGGCCGGGAGGCCCGGGGGACCTCTACGTGCGGCTTTCCGTGCGCCCTCACCCCCACCTGGAGCGGGAAGGCCCCCATCTGATCTACCGCCTTAAGCTGGGCCTGGCCCAGGCCGCCCTGGCACCCGGGTGGAGGTGCCGGGCCTCACCGGTCCCCTTCCCCTGGACATCCCGCCGGGCACCGGCCACGGGGAGGTCTTTGAGCTTCCCGGGGAGGGCCTTCCCCACCCTGGGGGGCGGGGAGCCTTGCGGGTGGTGGTGGAGCTTTCCGTGCCCAAGAAGCTCCCCCCCAAGGCCAAGGAGCTCCTTCGGGCCTATGCCCAGGAGGTGGGCGAGGAGGTGGCCCCCGAGGGCTTCTGGGAAAAGCTCAAGGGGCTCTTCCGCAAATAGCCCCTCCCGTGGTAAAGTGGGTTATTCCGGGTCGCTTTAGGGTGGCCCCCTGGGTCTAAAGCAACCCCTCAAGCCCCGGATGCGGGTCTTCGGGCCCGGAAGAAGAAGGAGCGGTATGCAGAAGGGTCGGGTCAAGTGGTTCAACGCGGAGAAGGGCTACGGCTTCATCGAGCGCGAGGGGGACACGGACGTCTTTGTCCACTTCAGCGCCATCAACGCCAAGGGGTTCCGCACCCTGAACGAGGGCGACATCGTCACCTTTGACGTGGAGCCGGGCAAGAACGGCAAGGGCCCCCAGGCGGTGAACGTCACCGTGGTGGAGCCGGCCCGCAAGTAAAGGCCTCTGGAAACCGCCCCGGGTTCCACCGGGGCGGTTTTCCATCACCCTCTTCTCAGGAAGATGAGGGTAGGATAGCCGGGATGCGGGCCCTCAGCCTCAGCCTCAGGCCGGCCTCACCGGAGGACGCCCCCCTGCTCCACGGCCTTTTCCTGAAAAGCCCCGGCTACTTCGCCTGATCGGCATGGAGCTCCTACCCTCGAGGACGTCCTCCAGGACCTGCGTACCCTCACCCACGACCCCCGCCGCCGGGCCTTCCTCCTCCTTTTGGAGGAGGAGGCCGTGGGCTACCTGGACTACAAGCTCCACTACCCCGAGGCCCAGGACGCCACCCTGAGCCTCCTCCTCATCCGGGAGGACCACCAGGGCCAGGGGCTCGGCCAGCGGGCCCTGAACCACCTGCTGGGCCACCTCGCCGGGGTGGAGCGGCTCTACGCCGTGGTCTACGGGCACAACCCCCGGGCCAAGGCCTTCTTCCGCTCCCAGGGGTTCCGCCACGTCAAAGACGGAGGACCCGCCCTCAGCTGGTACGTGCGGGAGCTTTAATACCACCCATGCTGGCTTGGGCCAGCACGGGGGCCCCAGCTAGCAAGGCAAAAGAAAGGGTATAAGCGCCCCACCCGAAGGGTGGGGCGAAGGGTTACTCTAGGCCTGCCAGCTTGCGGTTTTTCTCAATGTAAGACTTCCACTGCTCGGGCACGTCCTCCTCGGGAAAGATGGCGTTCACCGGGCAGGCGGGCACGCAGGCCCCGCAGTCGATGCACTCCTCGGGGTGGATGTAGAACTGGTCCCCCCCGTCGTAAATGCACTCCACCGGGCAGACTTCCACGCAGGACTGGTCCTTCACGCCGATGCAGGGTTCGCAGATCACGTGCGGCATTTCCCACCTCCTGAGCTACCGCTCCCCCCTATTTTAGGGCACCCCTCCTCCTGTCAAGGCCTTTCCGGCAAGCCAAGGCCTGGAAAGGGCCTTCCCGAGGCGTTGGGGCGGGCCAAGTACCCCACCGCAGCTTTCGCTGCGGTGGGGGCCCCCAAAAAGCTTCTTCTATCCCTATTTCGGGCATCCCATGTCGCGAAACCAAAGGACGAGCACTTAGACCCCCAGGTAGCGGAAAAAGGCCTCCCGAGGGATGGCCCCCAGCACCTCCTCGCCCCGGACCACCAGAACCAGGGGCTGGCGGAGGAAGAGGGGGTAAAGCTCGCTCGCCGCCACCTCCGCCTCCACGCTGGGCACCTCCTCCAGGGGAAGGATGTGGTCGGCGAGGCCCAGGATCCCCACCGGCCTCCCCTCCTGTTCCAAAAGGGCCACCCCGCGGCTTCATAGGCCTCCAGGGCCTCCGTGCGGGGAAGGGGCCGGGCCAGGCGCCAAGCCGGGGTAGGCCCGAACAGCCCGGCGGTGAGGAGGGTGAGGCAGGGCACCCGCACCGCCCGGCTGGCCACGGCCAGGGCGAAGGAGAAGGCGAGGAGGAAGGTCATCCCCTCCAGAAGGCCAAAGAAGTTGAAACCGCCCACCCAGCTGCCCGTCCCCCCAGGCAGGTCAGTGGCCACGAAGGCAGAAGAGAAGC
>BBBN01000312.1 GCA_001311585.1 Thermus sp. JCM 17653 | reverse complement strand
GCTCTTGCGGGAAGGGTCCAGGCCGCCGGGGGAAGGGGAGATCCGGGGAAAGGCTTCGCCGCTATAGCCGCCAGGGGGGCTGGCCCGAAGGGGTGCCCCACCTCACCCCCGAGAGCCTGGTGCGGGTGGTGCCCCTTTCCTGGAAGGAGCTCGCCGAGCGCTACCAGGCCTTCCGCCAGGCCCGCCCCGGGGGAAGCCCGAAAAGCCCGGGCCGCTCCTTCTGGCCCGAGCCCGACGAGGTGCGGCGCCTCACGGGGCGGTACGCCCCCACGCACCCGCCCAGGCATCCCGTGCATAAGTTTCCCCGCGGCCAGTTCGGCCTGCCCATCATCTTCCACTTCAAGGACAAGGGCGACCCTCCGGATACCACCCTCAAGCTCCCTGAGGCCGAGCGCCGGGCGAGCCCCCTCCTCTTCCGCCCCCTGGGAGAGGGGCAGAGGCCCTGCGTGGTGGCGGTCCTCGAGGGGGCCAGGTTCCCGGGGAAAAAGCTGCTCTTGGAGGGTAAGCAAGGCCGCAAATGGGAGGTGGACCCCTGGCTCACCGCCGAGGAGGCCAAGGCCATCCGGCCCCTAGGGGGCCAGGTGGACCCCGTGCGGGCTTCGTGGAAAGCCTTTGAAGGAGGTTTGGGATGGACCAGATGGCGTTGATCTTTCTTCACGCCCTCTCTCCCCTGCACGCGGGGACGGGGCAAGGCATCGGGGCCATAGACCTGCCCATCGCCCGGGAGAAGGCCACGGGCATCCCCTACCTGCCGGGAAGCTCCCTCAAGGGGGTCCTGCGGGACCGGGCCGCTTCCTGGGACCGGGACACCCTCTTCGCCGTCTTCGGCCCGGACACGGAGAGCGCCTCCGAGCACGCCGGGGCGGTGCAGGTGGGGGACGCCAAGCTCCTTCTCCTTCCCGTCCGGAGCCTTTACGGGGTCTTCGCCCTGGTGACGAGCCCCTACCTCCTGGAGCGCTTCTCCAGGGAGGCCGGGATGGTGGGCCTTCAGGTCCCTGGGGTTCCCCAGGTCCCAGGCGCCGAGCACGCCCTTCTCGCCCCGGGCTCCCGGGTCCTGGGGGATGGGGGCAGGGTCTACCTCGAGGACCTGGACCTTAAGGCCCGGGAGGAGGCGGGGGCCAAGGCCTGGGAGGACTGGCTTGCCGAGCGCCTCGAGGCCCCGGTGGGGGGCCGTCTGGCCGTGGTCCACGACGACCTCATGGGCTACCTCCTGGAGACGGCCACGGAGGTGGTGGCCCGCATCCGCCTGGACGACGAGACCAAGACCGTGGCCCGGGGAGCCCTCTGGTACGAGGAGAGCCTGCCCACGGAGAGCGTGCTCTATAGCCTCCTCCGGGCCGAGGCCTCCCGCAGGAAGGGGAAGGACCTCCCCGCCGAGGCCGTTTTCGCCCTGGTGAAGGGCCTCTTGGAAGGGGCGGTCCAGCTTGGGGGCAAGGCCACGGTGGGCCGGGGCCTTTGCGCCTTCAAGGTGGTGGGGGGTGGGGCATGAGGACGAGGGCCCAAAGGTGGGCGGAGGACGCCTACAACCGGGTGAAGGCCCGCGCCCAGGGGGACAAGGAGAAGGCCAAGAAGTACAAGGACATGGCCCTGAAGTTCCCCGTCCTGGTGCGCCAGGCGGGGCTTTCCCAGGCCCTGGCCTTCGTGGCCTCCCGGGGGGAGGAGGCCCACAAGAACCTGGTGGGGGACCTGGCCCAGACCCTGGGCCGCAAGGGTCTGGAGGCCCTCGCCGAGGAGGCCCGCAACGCCGAGCTTCTCGCCTACCTGCGCCTTACCCGGGAGGTCCTGGGGGCGGCGGAGTGGTACAAGCGCTTTGCCCAGGCGCTCATAGAGGAGTAGCCATGGGCCGCAGATCCGCGCTTAGAGGCATCCGCCTCCCCCAAGGGAAGGAGCCCCACCGGGGCCTCTGGCTGGACAAGTTCCTGGAGTCCACCGAGAGGGAGGACACCCAGGCCAAGCGGAACCTGGTGCGGGAGGTGGCGGGCATCCCGGAGCCCAGGGAGTACCCGGCGTTTTTTTGAGCGGTACCGTAAGGCGCTTACGGCCCTGGGCGCCGAGCTCCGCGAGGCCGAAACCCTCTCCCGCCTCGTGGTGGGGCTAGGGGGCGAGGGCGTGCTGGAGACTAGCCTCACCCTCCACCGGGCCTACGGGGTGCCCTACATCCCGGGCTCGGCCCTCAAGGGCCTGGCGAGCCGCTACGCCCACCTCTACCTCGAGGGGGAGGCCTGGCGGCGCGACCTGGCAAACTTCCGTCGCGGCGAGGCCCAGGCGGCCCTCTTCGGCACCACGGAGGAGCAGGGCCTGGCGGTCTTCTTTGACGCCCTGCCCCTTCCCGGGAAGTGGCGCCTCCACCCCGACCTCCTCAACCCCCACCATCCCCTCTACTACCGGGGGAGAAG
>BBBN01000311.1 GCA_001311585.1 Thermus sp. JCM 17653 | reverse complement strand
CCCCCACCTCCTCCCCCAGGCCCTCGAGGACCCTTTGGGTCACGGCGTGGTCCTGGAGGAGGGTGTCGTCCAGATCTAAAAGCCAAAGCCGCGCCGCCACTACCCCTCCCGCACCAAGACCGGGTTCTCCCCCGGGTCAAAGAGGAGGAGGTGGTCCCCCGCCTCCAGGAAGGCCAGGCCGTACTTGGCAAGGCGGAGCTTCTCGTGGGAAAGGCTCTCCACCCAGAAGACGATCCGGCCCTCCTCCAAAGCCAGCCGGGCGAAGCCTGGCCCTCAGGCCTGGGCCTTTGCGGCCCCCGCCCCACCCCTCCCGCGCCGGGCCTCAGGAGGAGAAGCGGGCCCTCCTTGGGGGCGAGGAGGGCCTCCCCCGGGACAAGCTCCTCCAGGGCCAGGCCCAGGGCCTGGTAGAAGCTCACCCCCTGGCCCAGGTCCGGCACGTGGACCAAAAGGGTCTCGCTCATAGCCTCCTCAGGAAGCGGCGCAGGTCCTCCTCCTCCCGCACCACCTGGAGGAGGGCCAGGTCCTCGGGGGCGATCTCCCCGTGGGCCTTGAGGAGGCCAAGCCAGTAGGGGTCCACCGCCAAGGGCCGCCCCAGGCCCCGCCTGAGGTAGAGGAGGTTCCAGGCCAAAAGGAGCTCCGCCAGGGTCCCCACCCCCCCGGGCAAGGCCAAATACCCCGCCCCCAGGTCCAGAAGCCGGCCAATGCGCTGGGGCAAGGTGGCGGCGGGGAGCTCCAGGTCCACGAAGGGGTTGGGGGCCTTTCTCTCGGGGAAAAGGGCGGGGGCCGTGACCCCCACCACCAGGCCGCCCTTGGCCTTCAACCCCCTGGCCAGGGCCTCCATCCCCCCCTGGTACCCGCCGCAGGCCAGGCCGAAGCCCTCCTCGGCCAGGACCTCCCCGTAGCGCACCAGCCTGGCGTAAAGGGGATCTTCAGGGGAGAGGCGGGAGGAGACGAAGACGGAGAGGAAGCGCATCTAGCGGCAGCGGACCACGAGGACGGGGACGGAGACCCGGTGCAACACCCCTTCCGTCACCGAGCCCAGGAGAAGCTTGTCCAGGCCCGTGCGCCCGTGGGTGCCCATGACCAGGAGGTCAAAGCCCTTGGCCACCTCCACGATGGTGGGGATGGGGGTTCCCTCCTTCACCTCCCCCGTGGCCTCCACCCCCTTTTCCCGAGCCAGGGCCAGGGCCTTCCCTATGGCCTCCTCCCCGGCCTTCTTCAGGTCCTCCAGAAGCTCAAGGCCGTAAGGGACGCTTTCTGGAGCGATCCAGATGGCCTGGGCGGGGTTTTCCAGGACGTAGAGGAAGTGGACCTTGGCCCCTAGGGCCTTGGCCAGCCCAAGGCCGTGCTCCAGGGCCTGGAAGCTGCAGGGGCTGCCGTCGGTGGGCATGAGGATGGTCTTGTACATGAACACCTCCTTGGCTCCCATCATACGGCAAGGGGCTTTAGACTCGGGCCATGTGGATCTACGGCAGGAACCCGGTCCTCGAGGCCCTCAAGGCGGGCCAGGTGCGGCGGGTGCTGGTGGCCAAGGGGGTGGAAGGCTGGCTCCTCCAGGAGCTAAAGAGGTTGGGAGCGGACTACACCCTGGTGCCCCGCATCGAGCTGGACACCCTCCTCCGGACCACCCACCACCAGGGGGTGGCGGCGGAGGTGGAGGAACCCTCCTACGCCACCCTGGAAGACGCCCTCCGCCTGGCCGAGGCCCGGAAGGAGATGCCCCTTCTGGTGGCCCTGGACGGGATCACCGACCCCGGAACTACGGGGCCATGATCCGGAGCGCCTGGCCCTGGGGGCCCACGGGGTGGTCTCGGAGGAGCGCCGCTCGGCTCCCCTCTCCCCCCTGGCCCTGAAGGCCAGCGCGGGGGCTGCCCTCAAAATCCCGGTGGTCAAGGTGAAGAACCTCCCCCGGGCCCTAGGGGACCTCAAGGAGCGGGGCCTTTGGGTCTACGGCCTGGACGTGGGGGGAGAGAAAACCCCGGGGGCGCTGGACTTCAGGAGGCCCTTGGTCCTGGTGGTGGGCTCGGAGGGAGAAGGCATGCGAAGGCTGGTGCGGGAGGCCTGCGACGAGCTTTTCCGCATCCCCATCCGCCCTGAGGCCGAGTCCCTGAACGCCTCCGTGGCCCTGGGCATCGCCCTCTACCAGGCGGGCCTCGCCCGGGGTGTAGGATAGGGCCGTGGACTGGGTCAGGCTCCTCTCCCGCCTCCTCCAGGCGGAAAGCCTTCCCGGGCAGGAAGGGGAGGCGGCGGCCCTCCTCTTGGAAGCCTCAAGGGGATGGGCCTCGAGGCCGGCCTGGACGAGGCAGGAACGTGGAAGCCCTCCTGGGCGAAAAGGAGCCCGAGGTGGTCCTCACCGGGCACCTGGACGTGGTACCCCCAGGCGACCCCGCCCGCTGGCCCTACCCCCAG
>BBBN01000310.1 GCA_001311585.1 Thermus sp. JCM 17653 | reverse complement strand
CCTTCGCCACCCTCATCGCCACCGCCCAGGCCCGGGACGAGGAGATGGCGGAGAGGATCCGCCGCCACCAAGAGGAGCGCCCCCCCACCTGGGAGACCCTGGAGGCGCCTTGGGACCTGGTGGGGGCCCTGGAACGGGCCCGCTACCCCACCGTGGTGGTGGACTGCCTGACCCTCTGGGTCTCCAATCTGATGGAAAGGGGCCTGGACCCCCTGGAAGAGGCGAGGCGCTTCCTAGGGGCGGTGGAGGAAAGCGGCAAGCGGGTCATCGCCGTCTCCAACGAGGTGGGGATGGGGATCGTGCCGGAAAACCCCTTGGCCCGCCGCTACCGGGACCTCCTGGGGAGGGTAAACGCCCTTTTGGCGGAAAACGCCCAAGAGGCCTACCTCCTGGTGGCGGGGCAGGCCCTGCCCTTGAAGGCAGTTTCCCAAAACCGCGCCTGACCCCCCTCACCCAAACCAGGGAAGAAGGGCCGCAGAAAAGTTCCTCTAGGACCCTCATCCGGGCATAGCCAGGCCAGGGCGGGTAGCCTCACCGCCAGGTGCCGGGAAGGCCGCTTAAGGACTCCTCCAGCCTCCGCCACCCCGCCTGCCCCAAAAGCTCCTCCAGCCTGCCCCCGCGCTCCACGGTGCCCAGGACCCCCCCGAAGACGGGGTCGCGCCAGAAGGACCCCGTGTCAAAGGACTCCTTGTAGAGGCGGAAGGTTTCTCCGGTGGCGGGGTCGCGGGCGTAGGTCTGGTCGGAAAGAAGGTTGCTCCAGGAGCGGCTCATCCAGGAGTTGAACTCCTCCCCTTCCTTGAGCATCCCGAGGACCATCCGGGTAAGGTCAGCGCTTGTCCGGCGGCTTCGCTCCGCCTCCAGGGCCGCCCAGCGGGGTTCAAGGGAGAAGCCCAGCAGCACCCCCGCCAGCGCCCCATCTCGCGGGCGAGGAGCCAGAGGGCCCGTGAATCAAGCCCACCTGCAGGTAAAGGGTGCAGTGGAAAGAGGAGGCGGCCAAAGAAGGGGCGTAGCGGATAAATCCCCGAGCCTCCACCGTAGCTTGCCGCTGGAAGCCCCCCTGGGCCGTCCAGAGGCCCAGGACCTCCCGCCAGCTCTGCAACTGGTCCCCGGGCCGCCCCATAGCCATGAGTAAGGACTGGTTCATCTGCTGCTCCCAGGCCCAACGCACCCCTTCCAGGTAGCGGGCCACCCGGCTCGTCCCCCGGAGGGATGAACCTTGGAAACCTGCCAGGGAGCCCCCGTCTCTAAAGCCCATAGCCCCTGGGCTAGAAGCGCAGGAACCTCCTCGGAGGATCTGGCGCAGAGGAACCCCGGCGCCTGTCCAGGCTGTCCGTTCCAGAGGAGAACGGTGTTCGGACCTCCCCCGAAGGCGTGGCCAAGGACATGGCCTCCAGGTAGATCACGTCCCTGCGGAGGATCACCTCTCCCTTGGCCAGCCGGAAGGCGGGGAAGCGTTGGGTCTCGCTCTGGGCTACCACGCTCCCCTGGAGGGTGTACCCCTGGGGGACGGGCAGGTAGGCCGCCGGAACCCCGAGGAGGGGGTCCGGGATGGCTCCATCCGGTAAGGCACCCGGTCCTTGGGGTCCAGGAACTCCAGGGAGCGGAGAAGCCCCCCAAGCTCCCCCCGCTTTTCCTCGGGAAGGTCCCGGGGCAGGTAGGCGCTCACGGCGAGGATGGCCTTTGGGCCGGGCAGGAGGAGGTGGGTAGCCTCGTAACGGAGGCCGGAAAGGACCGCCTGGACCTGGGGTTCCAAGGCGAAGAGGGCCAGGTCCCCCATGGCCCCCTGGGTGAAGGCCAGGGGGTAGGCCAGGCCCTGGGCCAGGAGCATGAGGCCCCTCGAGGCCCGCTTGAAGTGGAAGGTGGCCTGCCCCCCGCCGAGTCGCTTTGCCTCCTCCAAAAGGGGCTTGACGGCCTCTCTGGGGCTTTTGAGGGGCATTCCCCGTACCAGGACCACGCTCTCTAGGTCGGTGAAAAGAAGGCCCGCCCGGGAAAAGCTCACCTTCCACCCCTCGGGCAGGCCCACGGCGAAGCCGTGCAGGCGGTCCACCATCCTTTCGGGCTGCGCGAGGCCGAGCCCTGTGACCATCAGCTAAAAGGGCAAGCTTCTTCATCCTCCCGCCTCCTCCCAAAGCCTCAGAAACTCCGGGTCCAAGGGGTTGTACCGCCCCCCGCCTCCCCTTAGGCGCACCAGGTCGTAGGGAAAGGATAGGAGCCACCAGAGGGCAAGGCCCGACCCCAGGGCAAAAAGGGCGATGCCCAAGCCCTCGGCCAAGGAAAGGAGGGAAAGCCCCACCCCCGCCAGGCCAGGGCCCCGTAGATCTTGAGGAAGTGCCGCCGGTAGACGCCGAGGGCCCAACGGTGCACCCCCTCGGCCTCCCGGGGAGGGTAGAGGCCCCCCAGGAACCAGACCCGCCC
>BBBN01000309.1 GCA_001311585.1 Thermus sp. JCM 17653 | reverse complement strand
CCGGCGGCCACCAGGTACTGGAGGACGGGCACCCCCAGGCCCCCCGCGCCCACCACCACCACGGAGGACCTTTTGAGCCTTTCCTGCCCCTCGGGGCCCACCTGGGGCAGGATCATTTGCCGGTGGTAGCGGTCCAGCTCCTCCTTGGTCCACATCCTAGGCCTCCCGGGTGCCGAAGCCAGGGGGGAGGAAGTCCGGGTAGTCGGGGTTGCCCTTGCGGTCCGGGGCCTTGGGCACGAGGTCCGAGGGGTGGGGCTCCCCTTTCCGGCAATAGGGACAGTCGTGGCGGACCTTGTAGCGCACGGGCCTTGCGGGGATGCCCAGGGCGATGGCGTGGGGAGGGATGTCCTTGGTGACGATGGCCCCTGTGCCCACCATGGCGTCGTCCCCGATGCGCACCCCCGCCAAGACGGTGGCGTGGTAGGTGATGCGCACCCCGCTTCCGATGACCGTCTCCTTCAGGGTCACGTCGGGGGAGGCCAGGACGTGGTGGGTGTGGCTGTAGACGTTCACGTAGTCGGAGAGGGAGGTGCGGTCCCCGATCTTGATGCCGCCGATGTCGTCTAAGAAGACGTAGCGGTGCACCACCACGTCGTCGCCCAGTTCCAGGTTGTACCCCACGGAGAACTCCACGTTCTGGAAGAACTTGGGGTTTTTCCCCACCCGCTTGAAGATGAAGGGGGCGAGGGCCCGCCTTATGGCCACCCCCGAGTGCACCGACTGGCCCAGGGGCGTGAGGTCCAGGACCTTCCAGAACCAAAGGAGCGGCTTGACCCGCCGGAACTTTTCCAGGTCGGTGGCGGCGTAGTACTCGGCCTCAAAGGTGATCCCCTCGGGGTCTAGGCCTAGGGCCGCAAGGGGGTTCGTTTCCAGGAGCTCCTCGTAGGGCCTGCCGTAGAGGAGGCGGGCGAGCTCCTCCCGCACCAGGCGTTCCGGTCCACGCCGGGGTCGGAAAGCCTCTCGGTGAGACTTGCCAAATAGCGCTCCAGGGTGCTCTGGTGCAGGGGAGCGATTTCGCGGGGGAGTAGCCAGGGCATAAGGCTATGGTAAAGGAAGCGCGTCGGGAAAAGGGTGGGTCCTCACTCCACCCGGGAGCGGTAGCCCAGTTCCCGGAGGGCCTCGGGGTCTTTGCGCCAGTCGGGGTAGACCTTGACCTCGAGGTCCAGGTACACCTTGCGGCCCAGAAAAACCTCCAGCTGTTTCCTTGCCGCCTGGCCGATCTCCTTGAGCTTCCTTCCCCCTTCCCCGATGACGATGCCCTTCTGGGAAGGCGCTCCACGTAGATCACCACCTTGAGGTAGAGCACCCCGTTTTCCCTTTCCGCCACCTCCTCCACCTTGGTGGCGATGGCGTAGGGCACCTCGTGCCAGAGGCGCTTCATGGCCTCTTCCCGGACGATCTCCGCCACCCACTCCCCAAAGGTCTGGTCCCCCTTGGCGTGGCCCTCGGGGTAGTAAAAGGGACCTTCCGGGAGAAGGGCGAGGAGTTCCGCCCTGAGGCCGGCTACCTGCCGCTCGTCCAGAGCGGAGAGCATCCGGGGTTCGGCCTCGGGGAGGAGGGCGTGGTAGGCCTTTAGGGCCTCCTCAGGGTACCTGGCCTCGTCCAGCTTGTTGCCCACCAAGAGGATGGGCACCCTGCCCACCAGGGGCCTTAGGGCCTTGGCCACCAGCTCGTCCTCCGGCGTGGGGGGGTGGCGCAGGTCCACCACCCAGACCACGGCGTTCACGTCGGCGAGGGCCTCGTACACCTCCTGGTCCATGAACTCCCCCAGGGCGTCCATGGGCTTGTGGAGGCCCGGGGTGTCCACGAAGACGATCTGGCGCTTCCCCTCGGTGAGGATGCCCCGGAGGCGCTTCCTGGTGGTCTGGGGACGGGGCTGATGGGGGCCACCTTGATCCCCAGGAGGTTGTTGAGCAGGGTGGACTTGCCCACGTTGGGCTTGCCCACGATGGCCACGAAGCCGGAGTAGGTCTTTTCTTCCATGGCGTTTAGGTGATCCCGGCCCTCGGGATTTGCCCTTTAAAGGCAGAGGCCGGACCTTCCAGGCCTTTCAGTATACTGCACGGCGTGGACCCTTTGGCCCTGGCCTTTCTCCCGGGCATCGGCCCCAAGCGGCTTTTGGAGGTCCTAAAGGCGGAAGACCCCAGGGGCTTCCTCAAGGAACGCTTCCCCGAGGCCTGGCGGCGCTACCCGAAGCCGAGGGGCGGGCAGCGGCGGAAAGGCACCTGGCCCAGGCCCTGGGCGTACGCATCCTGGGCCTTTGGGAGGAGGATTTCCCCGAGGGCTTAAAGCGCTTCCCCAGCCCCCCACCCACCTCTACCTCAAGGGAGGGCTTCCCCCGGAAGGGGAGGCGGTGGCCTTGGTGGGTACCCGCCGGGCCTCCCCTTGGGCCTTGGCCTTCGCCCGGAGCTCGCCCGG
>BBBN01000308.1 GCA_001311585.1 Thermus sp. JCM 17653 | reverse complement strand
TTCCCAAGCCCCTGAAGGCCCCCCTCGCCCTCCTCCCGGACCGCCTTCCCGAGGAGGCCCCCTACGGGGAGGTCTACCCCCCAAGGGGGAGAGGAAGGCCCGGGTGGGGATCCTTTTGGGGTGCGCCCAGAGGGTCCTAAGGCCCTCCATCAACCAGGCCACCATCCAGGTCCTCCAGGAAAACGGGGTGGAGGTGGTGGCGGTGCCGGAGCAGGCCTGCTGCGGGGCCCTAAACCTCCACGCCGGGGACAAGGAGGGGGCGAGGGCCCTCGCCCGGAAGAACCTGAAGGCCTTCCGGGACGTGGACTACGTGGTCACCAACGCCGCCGGGTGCGGCTCGGGGATGAAGGAGTACCCCCTCCTCTTCCTGGGAGAACCCGAGGAGGAGGAGGCCCGGGCCCTCGCCGCCAAGGTAAAAGACGTAAGCGTCCTCCTAGAGGAGCTGGGCTTCACCCCGCCCCCGCCTCCCAAGCGCCCCTTGCGGGTGGCCTACCACGACGCCTGCCACCTGGCCCACGCCCAAGGGGTGAGGGAGGCCCCGAGGAAGCTTCTAAGGGCGGCGGGCCTCGAGGTCTTAGAGCCAAGGAATGGGAGCTCTGCTGCGGGAGTGCGGGCACCTACAACCTCTTCCAGCCGGAGATCGCCGAGGCCTTAGGGAAGAGAAAGGCGGAAAACCTCAAGGCCACGGGGGCGGACCTGGTGGCCACGGGCAACATCGGCTGCCTCACCCAGATCCAGGCCTACCTGGACCTCCCCGTCCTGCACACGGTAGAGCTCCTCGCCCTCCTCTACGAGGGGAGGGAGCCCCTAGCTTGACATGCATACCTTTGTACAGCCATGCTGAAGACATGGCCCTCACCATCCGCAACCGGGAGGTGGAGCGCCTGGCCGAGGAGGTGGCCCGCCTCGCCGGGGAAACCAAGACGGAGGCCGTAAGGAAGGCCCTGGAGATGCGCCTTAGGGAGCTCCAGCGGAAGCGAAGCTTTGACCGGGTGATCCGCTTCCTGGAGGAGGAGGTCTGGCCCCAAATCCCGCCGGAGCTTTTGGGGAAGGGACTCTCCAAGGAAGAGGAGGAAGAGATCCTGGGGTACGGCAAGGAGGGGTACTGATGGTGCTGGACACCTCCGCCCTCCTGGCCATTCTCTTCCGGGAAGAAGGGTACGAGGAGCTTTTGGAGCAACTCCGGCGCACCCGCCCCCACAAGGTGGCCGCGCCCACCCTGGCCGAAGCGGGGATCGTCCTGGGCGCCCGGCTGGGCTTTGAGCGGGTGCATCTTCTCTTTGAACTCCTAACCGAGCTCCAGGCCGAGATCGTGCCCTTCACCGAAAGGCACGCCCGGGAGACCATCTCCGTTTACCGGCGCTACGGGCGGGGCAGGCACCCCGCCGGGCTCAACTTTGGGGACTGCCTGAGCTACGCCTTAGCCCGGGTAGAGGGGGAACCCCTCCTCTACAAGGGCCAGGACTTTGACCGGACGGACCTGGCGTGGAAGCCTCCTGAGGGAAGCCTTCCTCGAGGCCCTGAAGGCCACGGACCCCTACCGTCTCACGGCCAGGCACCTCCCCCCTTGGCGGCCCGACCTCGTTCTGGCGGTGGGGAAGGCCGCCTACCCCATGCTCCGGGCCGCCCTGGACCGCTACGGGGAGGTTCCCTACCACCTCACCCTGCCCAAGGGGCAGGAGGCCCGGGGGCTCAAGGCGGTCTTCGCCCGCCACCCCCTCCCCGACGAGGAGAGCGTCCGGGCAGCGGAGGAGGTCCTCGCCCTCCTGCAAGGCCTTTCCCCAAGGGCGAGGGTCCTGGCCCTGGTCTCGGGCGGGGGAAGCGCCCTGTGGTGCGCCCCCCTGGGGATCACCCTGGAGGAGAAGCGGGCCCTCACCGAGGCCCTCCTCAAAAGCGGGGCGAGCATCCACGAGATGAACGCCCTTCGCAAGCACCTCTCCCGCATCAAGGGGAAGGGCCCTTCTCGCCACGAGGGCCAGGGTCCACGTCCTCCTCCTCTCCGACGTGCCGGGGGACGACCCCTCGGTCATCGCCTCGGGCCCCTTCCACCCGGACCCCACCACCTACGCCGAGGCCCTCGCCCTTTTGGACCGCTTTGGCCTCGCCTTCCCCGGGGCGCAGGCCGTCCTCAGGCAGGGGGCGGAAGGACGCCTCCCCGAGACCCTAAAGCCCCAAGACCCCGCCCTAAGGCGCCTCGCCTGGCGCCTCGTGGGGACGAACCTCCACCTCCTCCGGGCGGGGCAAAGGTTCTTGCGGGCCCAGGCTTCCGGGCGGTTATCCTTTCCGACCGCTTCGGGGGGGAGGCCAGGGCCCTCGCCCGCTTCCACGCCGAGCTCCTAGAGGCCATCCGCGCCCACGGGGTGCCTTTCAGAAAGCCCCTTTTCCTCCTCTCCGGGGGGGAGGCCCAGGTGCGGGTGGTGGG
>BBBN01000307.1 GCA_001311585.1 Thermus sp. JCM 17653 | reverse complement strand
CCCCCTACCTGGACCGGGCCCTGCGGCGCCTCCTCCTTAAAAGGCCCGAGGAGCGCCTGGGCGTGGAGGAGTTTTTAAAGGTGCTCAAAGAACCCCCCGGCAAGCCCCCGGAAAGGCCGAAGCGCCCAGGCCTGTGGAGGAAGTGAGATGGAACCCGTCTGGTACCCCAACCTCGAGGACGCCCGGGCCACCCGGCTCTACCGCTTCATGGAGGCCCTGGGCTTTGAAGACTACGGGGCCTTCTACCGCTACAGCGTGGAGGAAGCCGAGGACTTCTACCACCAGTTCTTCGCCCACCTCGGCCTCCCCTGGCGCCACCCCTACGCCCGGGTCATGGAAGGAGGGTTTCCCTTCCCCCGCTTCTTCGTGGGGGGGAGGCTCAACCTGGTGGAGGCCTGCCTCCGCCACGACCCCCAAAGGACCGCCCTCCTCCACGAGACCGAGGACGGCCAGGTCCGCGCCCTGAGCTACGGCGAGCTAAGGGCCGAGGTGGCCCGGGTGGCAGCGGGGCTTAAGGCCTTAGGGGTGAAGCGGGGGGACCGGGTGGGGCTTTGGATGCCCATGGGGCTCGAGGCCGCCGTCCTCCTCCTGGCCACGGCCTGGCTCGGGGCCCTGGCCATCCCCATCTTCTCCGGCTACGCCGCCGAGGCGGCGAGCGTCCGGCTAAAGGACGCGGGGGCCAGGCTCCTCGCCGCCCAGGACGGCTTCCTGAGGCGGGGGAGGAAGGTGGCGCTCCTTCCCGAGGCCCGCAAGGCCCGGGAGCTTTCGGGAACGGAAGGGCTCCTGGTGGTGCGCCGCCTGGGGCTTCCCCTGGAAGCGGGGGAGGCGGACTACCAGGACCTCTCGGGCGAGGCCTCTTCCCCGGAGGAGATGGAGAGCATGGACCTTCATGCTCATCTACACCTCCGGCACCACGGGCCGCCCCAAGGGCACGGTCCACTACCACGCGGGCTTCCCCCTGAAGGCCGCCTTGGACCTCGCCCTCCTCTTTGACCTCCGGGAGGAAGACCGCCTCTTCTGGTTCACCGACCTCGGCTGGATGATGGGGCCCTGGGCCATCCTGGGGGGGCTCCTCCTGGGAGGCACCGTCTTCCTCTACGACGGGGCGCCGGACCACCCGGGCCCGGACCGCCTCTGGCGGATGGTCTCGGCCCACCGCCTCACCCACTTAGGCCTCTCCCCCACCCTGGTGCGGGCTCTCATCCCCCACGGCGAGGCCCCCGTGGAGGCCCACGACCTCTCCTCCTTGAGGGTCCTCGGCTCCACGGGGGAGCCTGGAACCTCGAGGCCTACCTCTGGTTCTTCCGGGTGGTGGGCAAGGAACGGCTTCCCATCGTGAACTACTCGGGCGGCACCGAGGTCTCGGGGGGCATCCTGGGGAACGTCCTCCTCCGGCCCATCAAGCCCATGGGCTTCAACACCGCCGTGCCCGGCATAAAGGCCGCCGTCTTGGACGAGGAGGGAAGGCCCGTGGTGGGCAAGGCGGGGGAGCTCGCCGTCCTCGCCCCCTGGCCGGGGATGACCCGAGGCTTCTGGCAGGACGAGGCCCGCTACCTGGAGACCTACTTCCAGAAGGTCCCCGGGGTCTGGGTCCACGGGGACCTGGCCCTCCAGGACGAGGAGGGGCACTTCTTCATCCTGGGCCGCTCCGACGACACCCTGAAGGTGGCGGGGAAAAGGGTGGGCCCCGCGAGGTGGAGACCGCCGCCACCCGCCACCCCGCCCTGAGGGAGGCCGCCGCCATCGGGGTGCCCCACCCGGTAAAGGGGGAGGCCATCGTCCTCTTCGCCGCCCTGAAGCCCGGTTTTACCCCCTCGGAGGCCCTGGCCGAGGAGGTGGCGGAGCGGGTGGCCGAGGCCCTGGGAAAGCCCCTAAGGCCGGAACGGGTCCTCTTCGTCCCCGACCTGCCCAAGACCCGCAACGCCAAGGTGATGCGCCGGGTGATCCGGGCCGCTTACCTGGGCCAAGACCCCGGGGACCTCTCCGCCTTGGAGAACCCGGAGGCGGTGGCGGCCATACGGGAGCTGGGAAATGCGGGGACTTAGCCTCCTTCTCCTCCTAGGCCTAGGCGTCCACGCGTGGGTTTCTCCACAGGGGCTGGGGGCCAAGGCCGCAGCGGGGCACCTCGCCTTCCCCCTGGAGGAGGCCCGCGCCCTCTACGCCCAGGGAGACATGGCAGGAACCCTGGCCCGCCTTAATCCCCTCCTTTCGGGCTACGACCCAAAGGAGGAGGCCCTCCTCCTTTCGGGTTTCGCCCACTACCGCCTGGGAAGGGCGGAGGAGGCCCTCTACGCCTTCTCCCGCCTGGTGGGGACGCTTCGGGGCGGGGCGGAGGCCCTCTTTGGCTTCGGGCTGGCCCTCAGGGCCGCAGGGGACCTCGAGGGGGCAAGAAGCGCCCTGGAGGAGGCGCTCCGTCAGGGCTACGGGGACGCCGAG
>BBBN01000306.1 GCA_001311585.1 Thermus sp. JCM 17653 | reverse complement strand
AGTTTCCCCCAGGCGAGCGCCACCCGGGAAGCCCCCGGACCCTCCAGGCGAGGCTCGCCCAGGCGGAGCGGGAACGGGAGGCCCTGGGACCGGTGAACGCCCTGGCGGAAAAGGAGCTCGCCGCCCTGGAACCCCTCCTGGAGGCCAAGGAAAAGGAGGTGATGGAGGCCACGGAGGCCCTCCTCCGCCTCGAGGCCGAGGTCCAGGCCGTGGAAAAGGAGTACGCCGAGCGGCTCCAGGAGAGCTTCCACCGCTTCCAAGAGGCCTTTCGGGCCCACGCCGAGCTCCTCCTCGGGGCCCGGGCCGAGGTGCGGCGGGAAGGCCGGGGGCTCAGGCTGCTTTTGGTGCCCCAGGCAAGCGCACCCAGGACCTGCGCCTTCTCTCCTTGGGGGAAAAGACCCTGGGGGCTTTGGCCTTCCTCTTCGCCCTGGGGGAGCTCCAGGGGGGGCTTCCTCTGGCCATCCTGGACGAGGTGGACGCCGCCTTGGACGAGGCCAACCTTCACCGCTTCGCCCGCTTCCTGGCCTCAGGCCGCCAGTTCCTCCTGGTGACCCACCAGAAGCGCACCATGGAGGCCTGCCACGCCCTCTACGGGGTCACCAGCGAGGGCGGGGTGAGCCGGGTGTACGCCATCCGCAAGGAGGTGGCCCATGACCTTTGAGGAGTACCAGAAAGAGGCCCAGAAGACCGCCCTCTACCCCGAGGCCTACCGCCTGGTCTACCCCGCCCTGGGCCTGGCGGGGGAGGCGGGGGAGCTGGCCAACAAGGTGAAGAAGGTCCTGCGGGACCACGGGGGGCACCTCACCGCCGAAGCCCGGGAGGCCCTCCTTCAGGAACTCGGGGACGTGCTCTGGTACGTGGCCCAGGTGGCCACGGACCTGGGGGCGAGCCTCGAGGCCGTGGCCCAGGCCAACCTGGCCAAGCTCCGCTCCCGTATGGAGCGGGGAAGGCTGGGGGGCTCCGGGGATAACCGATAGTGCGAACCCCTTGCGTTAAATGCCCCGGGAAGGTATAATGCCCCCTGCTGGCCTGGCCAGCGAAAGGAGGCCGTGTATGGAAGAAAGCGCCGTACCCACCTTACCCCGCCTGAACGAACCCGCCCCCGACTTCGTGGCCAAGACCACCCTCGGGGACCTGAGGCTTTCCGACCTAAGGGGCAAGTGGGTGGTCCTCTTCAGCCACCCCGCCGACTTCACCCCGGTGTGCTCCACGGAGTTTTTGGCCTTCGCCGAACGGCAGAAGGAGTTCGAAGCCCTGGGGGTCCAGCTGGTGGGCCTTTCCATCGACTCCATCCACGCCCACCTGGCCTGGGTCAAGGACCTGGAGGAGATGTCGGGCATCCCCATCACCTTCCCCGTCATCGCCGACCTGGACATGAAGGTCTCCAAGCTCTACGGCATGATCCACCCCGCCGCCAGCGAAACCGCGGCGGTGCGGGCGGTGTTCATCATCGACCCTCAGGGGATCCTGCGGGGCATGCTCTACTACCCCCTGACCACGGGCCGCAACATCGACGAGATCCTCCGCTTCCTCCAGGCCCTGCAGTTCACCGACCGCACCGGCCTCAACACCCCCGCCAACTGGCGGCCCGGGGAGCCGGGCATCGTCAAGCCCCCCGCCACCCTCCCCGAGCTGAAGGCCGACGAGGCCAAGAAGGGGGAGTACACCGAGTACCGCCGCTGGTACCTCCGCCTCCAGAAGGCCGAGTAGAACCCAAGGCCAAGGACCCCCTGGGCTTCCCCAGGGGGTCTTCCCTTCACGCCCCCCTGGCCAGGCCAGCAGGGCTTCCCCCCAGCCCCGGTTCGGGCATCCCATGCTGCAAGGCCAAAGTGCGGGCGCCTAGTCAAAGAAATCAAAGAGCTCCAGAAAGCCCTTTTTCTTCTTGTAGGGCTTCCCCTCCTTGCGGTGGTAGGCCTCCCGCTCCTCCTCGTAAAGGCGCTCCACCTCGCGGGCCTCGGCCAAAAGCTTCTCCAGCTCCCCCTTATCCAGCCAAACCCCTCCGCACTGGGGGCAGACGTCTATAAGAACCCCGCGCCGCTCCACCTCCCGCATGCCCACCCCGCAGTTGGGGCAAAGGAGGAGGGGCACCTACTCCTCCCTCCGGCCGAAGAGGCCCAGGAGGCTGGCGTAGTAGAGGATGGTGGCCAGGGAGCTGGCCAGGGCCGCCACGTAGGTGAGGGCCGCCCAGGTGAGCACCTGCCGGGCCGGGCCCATCTCCTCCCGGCCTAGGAAGCCCATGCGCCGCAGGAACTCCAGGGCCCTCCTGGAGGCGTCAAACTCCACGGGCAGGGTGATGAGCTGGAAGAGGGCCACGGCCAGGTAGAGGTAAAGGCCGAGCTTCGCCAAGCCCAAAGCCCCGAGGAAGAGGCCCGCCAGCACCAGGATGGGCCCCAGGTTGCTCCCCAGGCTCGCCGCCGGCCAGAGGCTCGCCCGCACCCTAAGCCAGGCGTAGCCTGGGCG
>BBBN01000305.1 GCA_001311585.1 Thermus sp. JCM 17653 | reverse complement strand
GGCAAAAACGCCGTGGTGGGGGCGGGGGCGGTGGTGCCGGCGGGGATGGAGGTCCCTGAGGGGATGCTGGCCCTAGGGTGCCGGCCAAGGTGGTGCGCCCCGTGGACCCTCCGGGAAACGCTCCCCGTTACCGCGCCCTGGCCGAGCGCTACCGGAAAGCCCTTTCCCCTGCGGAACCTCCCAAGCGCTACCGCCTCACCCTAAGGGGCCAGGACGCCTGAACCCCTTTAGCGAGGTGCACCTTCGCCTGAAGCGCACCAAGAAGGAGGCCCTGGAGGCCCTGAGGCGGGCCGCCCAGGGCTTTCCCCTGGGCCCGGAGGAGGCCTTGCCCCTTTTGCAGGAGGGGCTTGTTGTTCCGGAGTGAGCCCGGGGCCACATAGAAAGAGGAGCGCAGGGGGCATCATGGAGCGTAAGATGGTGGAGATAGAGGAAACCGGCCTGACCTTTGAGACCGAGCTGGATCTGGAGCGCCTTCAGGCCCTCTCCGCCGAGTGGCTCCAGGTCATCGGGGAAGACCCTGGCCGGGAGGGCCTTCTGAAGACCCCGGAGCGGGTGGCCAAGGCCTGGGCCTTCCTCACCCGGGGTTACCGGCAGCGCCTCGAGGAGATCGTGAACGGGGCCGTCTTCCAGGCCGAGGGAAGCGAGATGGTGGTGGTGAAGGGCATAGAGTTCTACTCCATGTGCGAGCACCACCTGCTTCCCTTCTTCGGCCAGGTGCACATCGGCTACATCCCGGACGGCAAGATCCTGGGCCTCTCCAAGTTCGCCCGCATCGTGGACATGTTCGCCCGCAGGCTCCAGGTGCAAGAGCGCCTGGCGGTCCAGATCGCCGAGGCCATCCAGGAGGTTCTAAAGCCCCAGGGGGTGGGGGTGGTGGTGGAGGGGGTCCACCTCTGCATGATGATGCGGGGGGTGGAGAAGCAACACTCCCGCACCCTTACCAGCGCCATGCTGGGGGTTTTCCGGGAGAGCCAGAAGACCCGGGAGGAGTTCCTGAGCCACCTCAAGTGATTGGCGTGAATCCTTCGCTTAAGCCCAAGCGTGGTACCGGGCCCCCCATGCCGGCTTGGGCCAGCATGGGATGGTATGAAACCTGACTGGCAAGCCTGCCCCAAGGACCCCAAGCGCCCCTTAGCCCAGCTTCGCCTGCAAACCCGCCTGCTTAGCGAGCCCGCTCGGCTTGCTCTGGAGCGGCTTTCCGTGGCCTCAGGTCCCATACCCGAGGAGGTCTTGGACGCCCTCGGGGTCCTCCCCCACCTGGACGAGCTGGAGCGGAAGGGGTGGCTGACTTACCGGGAGGGGTACCGCTTCGGCAAGGAGGCGGAAAGAAGGCTGCTTTACGCTACCCTGGCCCCGGGGCAGCGGTACGAGCTCCACGAGCGGGCGGCCACCGCCTTGGCCTTTTCGGGCCGTCCCCGGGAAGAGGCCCTGCACCGCCTGGCCCTGGGGGAGGAGGTGGGGTCCATACTCTCCCTTCCTCTGCGCGAGGCCCTGCAAGGGGAGGGTCCAAAAAGGGTCCCCTTGGGATTGGGCCGGGAACGGGTGTTGCTTCCTCGGGTCCAGGAAGGCCTTCTGCCCCTGGGAAAAGGCTTTGCCCTGGCGCTTTTGGAGCCCGGGGAGGAGGCCTTCCTAGCGCTGGAGCCTGGGGAAGAGGCCCTGGTTCTGGAGGCTGGGGGAGAGGCCTACAGCCCCCAGGACGCCCTAGGGCTCTTCCTGGAGGTGCGCACCTTGAAAAGAAGGGTTTGCGTGAGGCTGGAGAAGACCTTTCTTCACCGCTACCTCCTGCCCCAGGGCCCCTTCAGCCTGCGCTTCTTTGGCCTGGGGGTGGCGGAGTTCACCCTTAAGGCTTTCTCCCCCGCCCCGGGTCGGAGGAGGCCTTGGACCTAACGCCGGAGGAGATGGAGGAGGAGGGAAAGAAGTAGGGAAAGGAGGAGGGACGAGGTAAGGGGAAGGTACACCTTGAGGCCTTCCCGCTCTATGCGGATGTCCCCCGGCAGGTGGCCGAACCAGGCGAAGAGTTTGGGGAAGTAGAGGAGCAAGATCCCCAGGAGGAGCAGGAAAAGCCCGGCGTAGACCAGGACCTTACCCACCTCCATCCTTCACCTCCAAGAAGGCCGTGAGGGCGGCCCCCAGAAGCCCCGCTTCGGATCCCAGCAGGGCCTTGCGCAAGGGCGGGGCCTCCCAGCCCTGGAGGTAGTGGCGGTAGGCGGCCTCCAGGGCTTCCCAGTAGCCCTCGGGGGCGTTCAGGGCGATGCCCCCGCCCACCACCACCACCCCGGGGTCAAAGGCCTTCACCAGGCTGGCGAGGCCTATCCCCACGTAGCGGGCGGCTTGCAGGAGGAGACGCCGGGCCTTGGGGTCCCCCTCTTGGAAGAGGCGGAAGAGCTCCCGGGTGTCCACAAGGCGGTGGTAGGCGTAGGCGGCTTCCCGCTCCAGGGCGCGGCCCGCGGCCAGGGCCTCGAG
>BBBN01000304.1 GCA_001311585.1 Thermus sp. JCM 17653 | reverse complement strand
CATGGGGGTGGAGGGGGTCTACGGGGCCTCGGCCTTGGGCTTCCTTCTCCTCTCCTCTCCGGCGCGAGGCTCCTTTCCCGGGGGTAGCCCCCTGTGTGGGCCAGGCCCAACTCTTTTGGCCCCTGGGCCTGGTAGACTCCTCCCCATGCGGGCCATCGTCATCGGAAGCGGGGTGGGAGGGCTCTCGGCGGCCATCCGGCTTGCCGCCATGGGCCTTCAGGTCCTGGTCCTGGAGAAGCTCCCGGGGCCTGGGGGAAGGGCCTTTGTGCACCGGGCCCAGGGCTTCACCTTTGACATGGGGCCCACGGTGATCACCGTTCCCCCCTTCCTGGAGGACCTCTTCGCCACGGGGCCCGGGGATCCCAGGCTCTACCCCGATTTCCCCAAGGAGGAAGGGCTTAAGCACACGGAGCGCTACGTGAAGTTGGTCCCCTTAGACCCCTTCTACCGCCTCCACTTCCCGGACGGCACCTACTTTGATTACAAGGACGACCCCGAGCACCTGAAGGGCGAGATCGCCCGCATCGCCCCGGAGGACCTCGAGGGCTACCGCCAGTTTGAGGCCCACGCCAAGGCCCTCTTCCAGAAGGGGTTTTTGGAGCTCGGCTTCACCCACTTCGGCAGCCTCCTTGACCTCCTCAAGGTGGCCCCCGACCTCCTGAGGCTGGACGCGGTGCGGCCCCTCTTCTCCCTGGTCTCCCGTTACTTCAAGAGCCCCAAGACCCGGCAGATCTTCTCCTTTGAGCCCCTCCTCATCGGGGGAAACCCCCTAAAGGTCCCCGCCCTCTACGCCATGATCCACTTCGTGGAGCGCCACTGGGGGGTGCACTTCGCCATGGGGGGGACGGGGGCCCTGGTGCGGGGCCTGGTGCGGAAGCTTGAGGAGCTTGGAGGGAAAATCCGCTATGGCGCCCCCGTGCGCCGCATCCTCACCAAGGGGCGCCGGGCCGTGGGCGTGGTGCTTCAGGACGGGGAGAAGATTGAGGCCGACCTCGTGGTCTCCAACGCCGACTACGTCCACACCTACGGCGAGCTCCTCGCCCCTGAGGACCGCACCTGGAACGGCGACTGGCGCCTCAAGCGCACCAGGCTTTCCATGAGCCTCTTCGTGGCCTACTTCGCTTCAAGGCCCGGGGGGACGAAGGGGAGAGGCTTCGGCACCACAACGTCCTCTTCGCTCCCCGCTACGAGGAGCTCCTGCGGGACATCTTCTGGCGGAAGGTCCTCCCCGAGGACTTCGCCCACTACCTCCACCTCCCCACCCTCACCGACCCCTCCCTGGCCCCCCCGGGGCACCACACCGCCTACACCCTGGTCCCCGTGCCCCACAACGGGAGCGGCCTGGACTGGGGGAGGCTCGGCCCCCAGTACCTGGAGAAGGCCCTCCGCTACCTGGACGAGGCGGGGTACCTCCCCGGGCTCATGGACCGCCTGGTCTACACCCACTTCATCACCCCGGACTACTTCCAGTGGACCCTGAACAGCCACCTGGGCAACGCCTTCGGCCCCGAGCCCGTGCTCTGGCAGACGGCCTCCTTCCGCCCCAAAAACCGCTCCGAGGACGTGCGGGGCCTCTACCTGGTGGGCCAGAGCTACCAGCCGGGGGCGGGCCTGCCCAGCGTGATGATGTCCGCCAAGATGACCGCCCGGCTCATCGCCCACGACCTGGGCCTGGAAAGGGCCCCCAAGGGGTTGAGGGAGGGCCTTGCGTGAACACGAGGGAAAGGAAGCGGAAGCACCTCGAGGCCTGCCTGGAAGGCGACGTGGCCTTCCAGAGGACCACCACGGGGCTTGAAGCTTCCGCCTCCGCTACCAGGCCCTGGCGGGCCTCGCCCTAGGCGAGGTGGACCTCGCCACCCCCTTCCTGGGAAAGACCCTGAAGGCCCCCTTCCTCATCGGGGCCATGACCGGGGGGGAGGAAAACGGGGAGAGGATCAACCTGGCCCTGGCCGAGGCCGCGGAGGCCTTAGGAGTGGGGATGATGCTGGGCTCGGGCAGGATCCTTCTGGAGCGCCCCGAGGCCCTAAGGAGCTTCCGGGTGCGCAAGGTGGCCCCAAAGGCGCTCCTCATCGCCAACCTGGGCCTCGCCCAGCTCAGGCGCTACGGGCGGGAGGACCTCCTGCGGCTCGTAGAGATGCTGGAAGCGGACGCCTCGCCTTCCACGTGAACCCCCTCCAGGAGGCGGTGCAGCGAGGGGACACGGACTTCCGGGGGCTCTTGCAAAGGCTAGAAGCGCTCCTTCCCCTCCCCTTCCCGGTGATGGTGAAGGAGGTGGGGCACGGCCTCTCCCGGGAAGCGGCCCTGGCGCTACGGGACCTTCCCTTAGCGGCGGTGGACGTGGCCGGGGCCGGGGGGACGAGCTGGGCCCGGGTGGAAGAGTGGGTGCGCTTCGGGGAGGTGCGCCACCCGGAGCTCTGCGAGATCGGGATCCCCACCGCCCAGGCCCTCCTGGAGGTGCGGGAG
>BBBN01000303.1 GCA_001311585.1 Thermus sp. JCM 17653 | reverse complement strand
CCGCTTCCCGGGTATAGTCTTCCCCGGGGGAAGAGGAGCTTTCCATAAGCGCCTCTTTATCCTGTGGGGCCTCGAGGCCACCTTGTGCCCGGCTTCACGGGAGCGTACCCTGGAGGGAACCATGACCGAGACCAAGGACCTCGCTGCCCTTTCGGTGAACGCCAT
The DNA here is from genome assembly GCA_001311585.1 of Thermus sp. JCM 17653. GTDB lineage: Bacteria > Deinococcota > Deinococci > Deinococcales > Thermaceae > Thermus. The sequence continues at coordinate 2,308 of BBBN01000303.1, read as the reverse complement.
CCGCTTTTTGGCCGTGGACGCCGTGGAAAAGGCGAAAAGCGGCCACCCCGGCATGCCCATGGCCATGGCCCCCTTGGCCTACCTCCTCTTCCGGGAGGTCCTGCGCCACAACCCCTTAGACCCCACTTGGCCGAACCGGGACCGCTTCGTCCTCTCGGCGGGGCACGGCTCCATGCTCCTTTACGCCGTCCTCCACCTCACGGGCTACGACCTCCCCCTGGAGGAGCTGAAAAACTTCCGGCAGTGGGGCTCTAGGACCCCGGGCCACCCCGAGCACGGCCACACCCCGGGGGTGGAGGTGACCACGGGGCCTTTGGGCCAGGGAATCTCCACCGCCGTGGGGCTCGCCCTGGCGGAAAGGAAGCTCGCCGCCGAGTTCAACCGCCCGGGCCACGCCGTGGTGGACCACTACACCTACGTTCTGGCCTCGGACGGGGATCTGATGGAGGGGGTTTCCGGGGAGGCCGCCTCCTTGGCGGGGCACTGGGGCCTTTCCAAGCTCATCGTCTTCTGGGACGACAACCGCATCTCCATCGACGGCCCCACGGACCTCGCCTTCACCGAGGACGTGCTCGGGCGCTACCGGGCCTACGGCTGGCAGACCCTAAAGGTGGAAGACGCCAACGACCTGGACGCCCTCCGCCACGCCCTTAGGCTCGCCCGGCTGGACGAGCGGCCCACCCTGATCGCCGTGCGGAGCCACATCGGCTTCGGCTCCCCCAAGCAGGACTCCCACAAGGCTCACGGGGAGCCCCTGGGAGCGGAGGCGGTGGAGGCCACCCGCAAGAACCTGGGCTGGCCCTACCCTCCCTTCGTGGTGCCCGAGGAGGTCTACCGCCATATGGACATGCGGGAGAAGGGCAAGGCCTGGCAGGAGGCCTGGGAGCGGGCCCTCGAGGCCTACGCCCGGGACTACCCGGACCTTCACCAGGAGCTCACGCGGCGCCTGCAAGGGGAGCTTCCCCCTTGCCCGAGGCGCCCCCGGCCTTTGACAAGCCCCTGGCTACCCGGGCGGCAAGCGGCCGGGTCCTGAGCCTCCTCGCCCCCCGCCTCCCCGAGCTCCTTGGGGGCAGCGCCGACCTTACCCCCTCCAACAACACCCAGGCCGAGGGGATGGCCGGCTTCTCCCGGGAGAACCCCCTGGGCCGCTACCTCCACTTCGGGGTGCGGGAGCACGCCATGGGGGCCATCCTGAACGGCCTCAACCTCCACGGGGGGTATCGGGCCTACGGGGGGACCTTCCTGGTCTTCTCCGACTACATGCGCCCCGCCATCCGCCTCGCCGCCCTCATGGGGACCCCCACGGTCTTCGTCTTCACCCACGACTCCATCGCCTTAGGCGAGGACGGCCCCACCCACCAGCCCGTGGAGCACCTCATGAGCCTCCGGGCCATGCCCAACCTCTGGGTCATCCGCCCTGCGGACGCCTACGAGGCCTTCTACGCCTGGCAGGTGGCCCTCAAGCGCAAGGAGGGCCCCACCGCCTCGTCCTCACCCGCCAGGCGGTGCCCCTCCTCTCCCCGGAGAAGGCCAAGGGCTTTTGCGGGGAGGTTACGTCCTGGAGGACGCCGAAAAGCCCCAAGGGGTCCTGGTGGCCACGGGGAGCGAGGTGCACCTGGCCCTGAGGGCCCGGGAGCTCCTTCTGGAAAAGGGGGTGCGGGTCCGGGTGGTGAGCCTGCCCTCCTTTGAGCTCTTCGCGGCCCAGCCCGAGGCCTACCGCCAGGAGGTCCTGCCCCCCGGGCTTCCCGTGGTGGCCGTGGAGGCGGGGGCCAGCCTGGGGTGGGAGCGGTACGCCCACAAGGTGGTGGCCCTGGACCGCTTCGGGGCCAGCGCCCCTTACCCCGAGGTCTACGAGCGGCTGGGCTTCACCCCGGAGCGGGTGGCCGAGGCCCTCCTTTCCCTGCTTTAGCCATGCTGGCCACCTTGCGGGAGGTGCTTCCGGAAAAAGGCCGGGCCGTGGGGGCCTTTGACGTGGTGGGGCTGGAGTGGGCCGAGGCCGTTTTGGAGGGGGCCGAGACCTTGGGCCTTCCCGTGGTCCTCAGCGTGGCCCCCCATCTGGGAGGGCCTCCTTTGCCCGCCCTGGCCCCGGGCCTCAGGTTCCTGGCCGAGAGCGCCCGGGTGCCCGTGGCCCTGCACCTGGACCACGGGGAGAGCCTTTCCCAGGTGGCCGAGGCCTTGCGGCTGGGCTTCACCAGCGTGATGCTGGACGGAAGCCACCTGCCCTGGAGGAGAACATCCGCCAGACCCGCCTGGCGGTGGAGGTGGCCCGGGCCTTTTGGGGCCACGGTGGAAGGGGAGGTGGGGGCGG
>BBBN01000302.1 GCA_001311585.1 Thermus sp. JCM 17653 | reverse complement strand
CCTCCGCCTGCCGGAGCCTTTCGGGGGAGAGGCTTAAGGGAAGCCGGGCTTCCTTCAACCGCCCCCCCTCCAGCACCAGGACCGCCAGGGTGCCTTCGGGCAGGGGGGAGAGGTGGACCTGGAGGACCCTGGGGGCTTTCTTGGGCCTGAGGTGGAGGAGGGCCGGGTAGCCGGAAAGCCCGGAAGCCATCTTCACCAGGAAGGCCTCGGGCTCCCTGGCCCCCTCCAGGGCCTTTTCCAGGCGGGCCTGGGTGGCCTCGGGGAGGGGCTTGGGGGGGAGGAGGGAAAGGGAGGTACTGGCGGTAGGCCTGCCGGGTGGGCACCCGCCCGGCGGAGGCGTGGGGCTTGGTGAGGTAGCCCATCTCCTCGAGGGCGATGAGCTCGTAGCGGGCCAGGGCGGGGGAAAGCCCCAGGCCCTCGGCGATCCGCGCCGAGGGCACCGGGGCCTTGGTCCGGATGTACTCCTCCACCAGGCGGTGGAGGATGCGCCGCTGCCTGGCCGTCACACCCCTATTGTACCGGGGTTACGGCGGCCTCGTCCTCCTCCCCGGTGCGGATCCGGTACACCTTCTCCACCGGGAGGACGAAGATCTTCCCGTCCCCCACCTCCCCGGTGCGGGCCGCCCTCAGGATGGCCTCCACCGTGGGCTTGACGAAGGGCTCGGAGACCCCGATCTCCAGGCGTACCTTCTCGTGAAGCTCCATCTTCACCGTGGTGCCCCGGTAGGTCTCCACCTTTTCCGTCTCCCCCCCGTGGCCCTGGACCCGGCTCAGGGTGAGCCCACGGACCTCCGCCTTAAAAAGGGCCTCCAGGACCTCGTTCAGCTTTTCCGGGCGGACGATGGCCACGATGAGCTTCACGCCTCACCTCCCACCAGCCTGCCCTTGGGGGCGGGGGGTGGGCTTTCGGAGAGCACCAGGATGGCCCCTTCCCCCGAGGTGTAGGCCTCCTCGCCGTGCTGGGTCACGTCCAGGCCCGCTCCCTCCTCCTTGGGGCTTGCCCGCAAGGGGGTGAAGAGGCCCACCAGCTTGAGGAGGAGGAAGGTGCCTAGGGCCGAGTAGAGGACCGCCGCCAGGACCACCATCGCCTGGATGACGAGCTGGGCGGGGTTGCCGTAGAGAAGGCCGTCCGCCACCCCGTTCCAGGCCTTCTCGGCGAAGACCCCGGTGAGGAGGGCGCCGGTGATGCCCCCCACCCCGTGGCCGGCGAAGACGTCCAGGCTGTCGTCCAGCCGGGTCCTCGCCCTCCAGAGGAGGACGTAGTAACTGGGGAAGGCGGCGAGCGCCCCAAGGAGGAGGCAGAGAGGGGGGAGACGAAGCCCGCTGCCGGGGTCACGGCCACCAGGCCCACCACGATGGCCGTGGCCAGGCCCACCGCCGTGGCCCTTCCCGTGCGGAGGAGGTCCAGAAGGGTCCACACCAGGAGGGTGGCCGCGGGGGCCAGCATGGTGTTCACAAAGGCCAGGGCCGCCGAGGCGTTGGCGGCCAGGGCGCTTCCCCCGTTGAAGCCGAACCAGCCGAACCAGAGCAGGGCCGCCCCCAGGAGGGTGAGGGGGACGCTGTGGGGCAGGATGGCCTGGCGGCCGAAGTCCTTCCGGGGGCCCAGGACCAAGGCTCCCACCAGGGCGGCGATGCCGGCGTTGATGTGCACCACCGTTCCCCCGGCGAAGTCCAGGGCGCCGAGGCCCCCAGGAACCCCCCGCCCCAGACCCAGTGGGCCAGAGGGGCGTAGACGAAAAGGCCCCAGAGGGTGAGGAAGGCCAGGTAGGCGGGAAAGCGCATCCTTTCCACGAGGGCCCCCGAGACCAGGGCGGCGGTGATGATGGCGAAGGTGCCCTGGAAGGCCATGAAGAGGACGTGGGGGATGGCACCCTTGGCCTCGAGGCCCACCCCCTTGAGGAAGAGGTGCTGCAGGCTGCCCAGAAGGCGGCCGCCGTCCCCAAAGGCCAGGGTGTACCCCAGAAGGGCCCAGCCCACGCCCACGAAGCCCAGGGCGGCGAAGCTCATCATCATGGTGTTCAAGGCGTTTTTGCTCCGCACCAGCCCCCCGTAAAAGAGGGCCAAGGCCGGGGTCATGAGGAGGACGAGGGCCGTGGACACCAGCATCCAGGCGGTGTCCGCCCCGCTTGGGCCCTGCGCCCAGGCCCCGCCGGCGAGTCCTAGAGCCGCTATGCCCAACCTGTAACCAGGGTTCCGCATGCCCACTTTGTTTAACGACTTGCACATACTTTCCCCTTTCCCCGGCTTCCGTAAACTGGAGCCCGTGACGTGGGAGGAGCTGGCAGAACGCCTGGCCCAAGGCCAGGACGAGCGCACCCTTTTCCTGCCCCCCGACCTTTCCCCGGAGGAGCTCGCCCGCCACGCCGCGGGCCTGGCCAACCACAGAGGGGGGTTGCTCCTTTTGGGGGTGAGCCGGGAGGGGCGCGTCCTGGGGGTGGCGGAGATCCACCCCTTGCAGATCACCCACGCCCTCTTCCAGCTCACCC
>BBBN01000301.1 GCA_001311585.1 Thermus sp. JCM 17653 | reverse complement strand
CCGCCGCCCGGTCCAGGCCGAAAAGGAGGCGCCTCAGGGTCAGGCCCCGCACCTCCGGGTCCGGGGAGAGGAGGTCCAGGTTCCAGAAGGGGAGGTGGGCCGATAAGGGAAGGGAAAGCCGCCCCGCCAGGTCCGCGAAGAGGGCGTCCTCCTCCAGGAGGGCGGGCTCCATATAGACCTCGGCCCCTAGACCTAAGGCATCTAGCGGGCAAGGAGCCCCCCCACCTGCGACAGGGGCACGGCAAGCCGCACGTCCACGCCCCTAGCGTGGCCGGGGAGTGTCAGAACCTGGTCATACCACCCATGCTGGCCCAAGCCAGCGTGGGGGCCCCGGCCCAAAAGGCCTGCAGGGCTTCCGTACCTGGGCTTGGGCGAAGGATTCACGCCAAAGGGGTATTACTCGCCGCGGGCATAAGTATGCTTGGGGACCACTTGAAGAGGGCTGCTGGTTTCCCCTCCCATGAGGGGTACCATGAGACCAACAGCCCTGTCCCTACTTTGGACCATCCTGCCCTCATGCCAACCCCCCACCTGCGGGAATCCTTGAAGGCCCTGTTGTTCCTTTTCCTCACCGGCCACGGCAAGGCTAGACCCCAGCACAGCAAGACCAAGTCCCCCTCCGCCCTCTCCCGCTTCCTCAACCGCTACCCCTGGCCCACCCGCGCCCTCATCCGCCTGGTCCGCAAGGAGGCCCAGAAAGCCCTGGACCAGGCCAGGGTCAGCGAAGCCACCTTGGGGAGAAAGGACCCCAAGCCCAGGCTCCTGGTGGTCCTGGACCTGGTCACCCTGGAGAAGCGGGGCCGCTTGCCCCACCTCCCCCTCTCCTTGCCCAAGGTAGCCCTGACGGGCTGACCCACGGCAAGTGGGGCCTCCACCTCGTGGTCCTTTACCTCGTCTACGGGGACTTCCGCATCCCTTGGGCCTACCGCCTATGGCGGGGCAAGGGGGAGAAGGCCCCCTCCCTCCTGGCCTCCCTCCCCGCTGGATGCGCCGGACTTTCCGGATACGGGTGGCCGCGGACGCGGCCTTTGGTACAGCCTGGTTCCTCTTTGGGGTGAGGCGGTTGGGCTTGGAAACGGTGGTGGGGATGCGGCGGGACCGGAGGCTGCGGGGAGGGGGAAGGCTTTTGGACCTCAGGCGGCAGGGGAGCCAGGTCTACCTTTGGGGGCTTTCCTTCCCGGTCTGGGTGGCCTGGTACCGCTATCCCCTGCCCCAAGGGGGCTGGAAGTGGCGGTACGTGGTGGCCACCAGGCGCCACGCCTGCGGGAGGTGCAAGTTTGTGAGCTAGGGCACACCTGCGCCATCGCCAAGTACAAATGTCCCTGTCCTCCCCCCCAAACTCGTTCTTGTAGGCTTATCCCGGGTCCTCAAAGGGCATGCCTCCATAGGGATAAGCCTAGAAAGAGAAAGGAGGTCAAGGTGTATCCGGTTTGGGAAGGGTTCATTCTCCACTCCGCCTTCCTCGTGGCCATCGTGGCCGTGGCCCACATCCTCTTCTCCCACGTCACCGTGGCCGCCACCTGGTTCAACTGGTGGGTGGAGCGCAAGGCCCTTTTGGAAAACAAGCCCTACCTCATGGACTACCTCAAGGCCTCGGCCCTAAAGCTCCTGGTGCTGGCCTACACCGTGGGGGCCATGTTCGGGGTGGGCATCTGGTTCTCCGTCACCGCCAGCAACCCCCGGGGCATCTCCACCCTCATCCACAATTTCGTCTTCTACTGGGCCTCGGAGTGGTTCTGGTTCATCATCGACGTCTTCGGCATCGCCGTCTACTACTACACCTTCGGCCGGGTGAACCCCAGGACCCACGCCCGTATCGGCCTCATCCTGGCCCTGGCGGCCAGCGGCACCTTGGCCATCATCGTGGGAATCCTGGGCTTCAAGCTCACCCCCGGGGCCTGGCTGCAAACCGGACTGAGCCTGGACGGCTTCTATAACCCGAGCTTTTGGCCCATGCTCTTCGCCCGCTTCGGCCTCATGTTCGCCCTCACGGCCCTATACGCCCTTCTGGTGGCGGGAAGCCTCCCCAAGGACCACCCGGCCAGGAAGGAAGTGGTGCCCCTGGCAGGGCGGGTGGGTCTAGCGGGTCTCGTGGCGGGCGTGGGGCTGGTCTTCCTCTGGTACGTGCCCAGCCTGCACGAGCACGCCAAGACGCTTCTGGGAGTGCCGCAGGCCATCCAGCCGGTGTTCTTCGCCAAGATGGTGGTGGGGGTCCTGGCCGCCTTCCTGGTTCTGGTTCTGGCCCTGGTCCGGCCTAACCTGGCGGCCCATCCCGCGGTGGCCTACGGCGCCCTGGCCCTGGCCTTCCTGGGCCTCTTCGGCGCCGAGCGGACGCGGGAGGTCCTCCGCAAGCCGGACATCATCTACGGCTACATGGCCTCTAACCAGATCCGGTACGTGGACCTCCCCGCCAGGGGCTGAAGGCCGAAGAACCCCTTCTCAACCAGGAAGGGGTGCTCAAGCACCTGCCCTTCGCCGTGGCCCCGGGG
>BBBN01000300.1 GCA_001311585.1 Thermus sp. JCM 17653 | reverse complement strand
CCCCGCCCGGGCCGTGTCCTGCATGGCCTTGACGACGGCGGCGGTGGCCGCGGTGGCCACCACGGGAAGGTCCCCCCGCAGGTAGCCCACCGCCCCGGTGTGGTCCAGGTGGGCGTGGGAGAGGAGGAGGGCGAGCACCTTCTCCCCGGAGGGGAGGCCTCCGCCGAGCAGGTCCCGCTCCAGGTCGGAGGGGAAGAGGGTATCCTCCGGGCCCTCCCGGTAGAGGCCGGGGAGGGGAGGCAAGAGGCCCAGGAAGAGGAGGTCGCGCAGGCCGAAGCGGGCGGTGCGGGGGGAGAGGAACTCGGTGAAGTAGGTCCCCCACCGCCCAAAGGGGCGGCCGAAGTCCAGGAGGAGGGCTCCCTTCTCGGCCTCCAGGAGGAGCTGGTTGCCCCCGATCTCCCCCCAGCCCCCAAAGACGTGCACGGCCAAGCCGCCCAGGACAAAGCGCCTCACCCCGCCCTCCTAGGCGGGGCGGGTGCCCTTGACCCGGCCCCGGGCGTCGTAGTGGTAGACCATCCGCCCCCTGCGGACGATCACCGTGTCGGCGGTCCAGCCCAAGAGCTCGTCCTGGCTGGAAATGCCGAAGCCCCCGATCCGCCTGCCCCGGCTGTCGTACACGTCCAGGTAGTTGCCCCTGCGCCGCACCGAAGCGATGTCCATGTCCCTCACCTCCTTCTCCTCGTACTCCGCCACCCAGAACTCCCAGTAGCCGCCCACCACCAGCTGGTCCTCCCCGTAGTCCATCCCCGAAATGAGCCCCCGCGGCGCGGTGAGGACGGGCACCCAGCGCTTCAGGTCCCTGGAGGCCAGGACCACCCCCTGGGCGGCCATCACCAGGTACCACCCGTTCCCGTAGGTGGCTTCGTCCAGGTCCCACTCCAGATCCCGGCCCACCTTGTAATACTTCCAGTTCCTCCCGTCCTTGGAGACCATGAGGTACCGGCGTTCCCCACCGCCAGGAAGCCCGCCTGCGTGTACTTCACGCTGTTCATGCGGGCCGGGGCGCGGATCACCTCCCACTTCCTCGTGTCCCGGGATACCAGGATGCGGAAGGGGGCGGTGGCTACGAAGACCCCGGCGCCGAAGGCCACGCCCGTCACCTGCCCCCCGAGGAAGCCTCCCGAGGCCTCGGGGTCAACGGCCCAGGCCCTCCACTCGCCTCGCGCCTGCGCCAAGCCGGGGTCGGCGAGGAGGGCGAATCCCGCGAGGAAGCCCAAGCCCGCTTTCCACAACCCTCGTGGAAGTTCCATGAGCCAGGCTAGGCCGGGCGGGGAGAGGAAGACAAGGCGGGTTTCGCAAAACCCGTACTCCTTGCAGACTAGGGGGGCCGGGATTATGCTGGGAGGCATGGGGGAAAGGCGGCTTGCGGAAGAGGTCCAAGGGGAGGTCCCGGGATGGGAAGAGGGGAAGATCGGCCGCCCGCCGGCCCTCCTGAGTCTCTTTGCCCTGGAGGAACTCCTTGACGTTGACGAAGACCTCTTGAGGAAGCTCGGCCTGCGCCGGGGAAGCATCCTCTCCCAGGGGCTCCTGCTCCTTCGCCTGGCCCTGGAGGCCTACAAGAACGGGGCAGAGCTCCGCTGGAACACCATGGAGCCTTGAAGGAGAGCCTTCTGTCCTTTTTGAAGGAAGGAGAGAATGCGAAGATGCTCCTCGCCGGCCTGGGTCCGGGGGAGAAGGCCCTTCTCCGCGTTTCCGAGAGGTCCAAGCCCGAGGAAGCCCTGAGGCGGGCGGTGAGGGACCTCCACGTCCACTACCACCCTCGGGACCTGGTCCGCAGGCTCCTCAAGCACCTGCTCCCGCCTCCATCCCCCGGACCGCCTGCGGGACTTCCTCGGGGCCTGTACCCCCGAGGCCTGGGCCGCGGCCACCCCCTTTTCCGGGGCCTTCCGGAGCGTCTTCGCCCTGCTGGGGGGGTCCTACGGCCTGGAGGCCCCGGCCTTTGAGCGGGCCCTAGCCCCTGCTTCGTCTTCGCCTTCCTGCGGGGCGAGGGGAGGGTGGGGAGGCCCTTTCGGGAGGTTCTCCCGGACCTGACCCTGGACAGGAGGGCCCCGCGGCTCTGGTACCGGAAGGATTGCTGGGTGGCCCGGGTCCGGCCCAGGGGAGGCGGCCCCGGGGAGCTCTACGAGAAGCCCTCCTTCCGCTCGGAAAAGCCCTTCGGCCCCAGGATTCCCTCTCCCTCCTTTGGGAAGGCCCTCCCGGGTGGTACGGGACCCTGAAAGCCTGGGGCCACGGGGAATGCCCGGAGGGCTGCTTCCCCGAGGAGGGGTACGACTGGGACCTGGTGGCGGAGTACCGGGGCGCCCTCTGGGAGGCCCTGGCCTCCTCAGGGAAAGGAGGAGGGATATGAAGCCCACCCGCCCCTTCCGGGAGCTCCTTCAGGAGGCCCTGGCCGCGGCCAGGAAGGACCAAGTGGAGACCCTTGGGGACGCTTTCCGGGAGGAAGCCGAGGAGCACGCCCGCCTGGGCCCCAGGGGAGAAGACCCCGTGGCCCGGGCCTTG
>BBBN01000299.1 GCA_001311585.1 Thermus sp. JCM 17653 | reverse complement strand
CCGTGGGGGCCACCCGGGCGGTGGTGGACGCGGGCTGGCGCCCCTACGCCGAGCAGGTGGGCCAGACCGGGAAGACCGTCCAGCCCTCCCTCTACATCGCCCTGGGGGTCTCCGGGGCCGTGCAGCACCTTGCGGGCATGAACAAGAGCAAGTACATCGTGGCCGTGAACAAGGACCCCGACGCCCCCATCTTCAAGCACGCCGATTACGGGATCGTGGGGGACGTGCACCAGGTCCTGCCCGCCCTCCTTGAGGCCGTCAAGAAGCTGAAGGACTAATGCCACCCCATGCTGGGGGGTCCCGGTCAAAAAGGCCCGCCGGGAATCTGGCCCCGCCGAAGGTTCCTCGGCGGGGCCACCCCGTTGAAGCGCGGGTCAGGTCCGGGGCGGACCGCCTTCCTCCTCCATCCGGGCCTCCTCGAGGCTCCGGGAAGCGGCCTCTTCCCCTCCCTTCCCCGGCCTCTGGCCCCCCTGCCGGAGCAAGCGGAAGACCAGGTAGAGGAGGACCAGGACCACCAGAAGCCCCACCGCATAGGGCCAGGCCGGGGCCCCCTGGGGCGGGGGCACCTCGGGCAGGGAAAGGGGCGGGCTCGGCGCCTTGAAGACCTCCCCTTCCACCCGGGAAAGCCGATCGGAAAGCGCCTTCAACGCTTCCTCTTGGGCCTGGACCTTGGCCTCCAGAAGGGCCACCCGGGCCGCCAGGCTTGGTAGGAGGCGTAGGCCCGGTAACCCGCCCAGCCCAAGAGCACCAGGACCACAAGGGCCACAAGGGCGTAAAGCCACCTTTTCATGGAACACCTCCTTTCTCTTAAGGCCCGGGCTTCCCTCTGGGCCCAAGGGCATTGTATCATGCCCTCACCTATGGCCGACAACGCCCGTCTCATCCTGGACGAGCTTTTGGCGGAGCTGGAGGAGCGGCGCAAGAAGGTGCTCCTGGGAGGGGGCGAGGAGCGCATAAAGAAGCAGCACCAGCAGGGCAAACTCACGGCGAGGGAGCGAATAGACTACCTCTTGGACCCGGGAAGCTTCGTGGAGCTCATGCCCTTCGCCGAGCACCTGGAGACCGGGCTCATGGAGGGCCTCGAGGCCCCCGCGGACGGCGTGGTGACGGGCTACGGCACCCTCGGGGGAAGGCCCGTCTTCGTCTTCAGCCAGGACTTCACCGTCTTGGGAGGCTCCCTGGGCAAGATGCACGGCCGCAAGATCGCCAGCCTCATGGACCTGGCCGCCAAGGTGGGGGCCCCATCGTGGGCCTCAACGACTCCGCCGGAGCCCGGATCCAGGAGGGGGTGGACAGCCTCTCGGGCTACGGGGAGGTCTTCTACCGCAACGCCCTCTACTCCGGGGTCGTCCCCCAGATCTCCGCCATCCTGGGCCCCTGCGCCGGGGGGGCGGTGTACAGCCCCGCCATGACCGACTTCGTCCTCATGAGCCGGGGCACGAGCTACATGTTCATCACCGGCCCCGAGGTGATCAAGAGCGTGACCCGGGAGGAGGTGAGCTTTGAGGAGCTGGGGGGGGCCAACGTCCACATGGAAAAAAAGCGGCGTAGCCCACCTGGAGGGGAAGGACGACAAGGAGGTCCTGGACCTCGTCAAGAAGCTCCTCTCCTACCTCCCGCAAAACAGCCGGGAAAAGCCCCCGGTGCTGGAACCCCAGGACGACCCCTTCCGCCCCACCCCGGAGCTTCTGGAGATCGTCCACCCCGACGCAAGAGGCCCTACAACATGCACCAGGTGATCCGCACCCTCCTGGACGGGGGGGAGTTCCTGGAGATCCAGCCCCGCTACGCCCGGAACATCATCGTGGGCCTGGGGCGGCTCGGGGGGTACCCCGTGGGGGTCATCGCCAACAACCCCCGCTTCATGGCCGGGGCCCTGGACATCAACGCTTCCGACAAGGCGGCCCGCTTCATCCGCACCATGGACGCCTTCAACATCCCCCTCCTCACCCTGGTGGACGTGACGGGCTTCCTGCCCGGGGTGGCCCAGGAGCACGGGGGCATCATCCGCCACGGGGCCAAGATGCTCTTCGCCTACGCCGAGGCCACGGTGCCCAAGATCACCCTCATCGTGCGCAAGGCCTACGGGGGAGCCTACCTCGCCATGAACTCCAAGGACATGGGGGCGGACGTGGTCCTGGCCTGGCCCACGGCGGCGGTGGCGGTGATGGGGGCGGAAGGGGCGGCCAACATCATCTACCGCAAGGAGATCCAGTCCTCCCCCAGCCCCGAGGAGACCCGGAGGAGGAAGATCGAGGAGTACCGCCGGGCCTTCGACAACCCCTGGGTGGCGGCAGGGCGGGGCTACATCGACGACGTCATCGACCCCACCCACACCCGCGCCCTCCTTTACCGGCACCTCAGGATGCTCTGGGAGAAGAAGGAGGAGCGCCCCTGGAAAAAGCACGACAACATCCCCCTGTGATGGACCTCGAGGCCTTCCGCCACGGGCTCACCGCCTGCCGCCTCTGCCCCCGCCTGGTGGCCTGGCGGGAGGAGGTGGTGGG
>BBBN01000298.1 GCA_001311585.1 Thermus sp. JCM 17653 | reverse complement strand
CCTCCGCCACCCTACAGGCGGAAAGGACAGCCTGGTGGCCGCGGGGCCGCCGGGCGGGTAGTTCGCACCCTGCCCCCGGGAAGCCGGGTGAGGGCGGGGGAGGGGGTGGTGTTTCGTGGACCCCGCCCCCTTCCAGGAGGCCCTGGGCCAGGCCCGCCTGGCCCTGGCCCAGGCCGAGGCCAACCTGGAGCGAAGCAAGAGCCAGCTTGCGGGAAGCCGGGCCGCCCTGGAAGCCCAACTCAGGGCGGCGGAGGCCCAGCTCCAATCGGCCGAGAGGCGCTACCAGGAGGGGAAGGCCCTCCTGGAGGCCGGGGCCCTGGCCCCCTTGGACCTGAAGGCCCTCGAGGCCCAGTACCGGCAGGCGCAAGGGGCCTACGAGAACGCCAAGGAGGCCCTGGCCCGCCTGGAAAGGGAGGACGACCTCCGCCTCCTCAGGCTCCAGGTGGAGGCCGCCCGCCTCCAGGTGCGCCAGGCGGAGCGGAACCTGAGGGAGAGCGTGGTGCGGGCCCCCTTCGCCGGGGAGGTGGTGGAGGTCTACGCCAAGGAGGGGGAGTTCCTGGGCACGGGAAGCCGGGCCTTCCGCCTGGCCACCACGGAAAGCCTCCTGGCCAAGGTCTACCTGCCCCCCGACCAGGCGGCGGCCCTGACCCCGGAAACCCCCTTCCGCTTGCGGCAAAACGGCAAGGAGGCGACGGCCCGCCTTCTCCGCAAGACCGACCTGCCGGGGCAGAGCCGGCTGGTGGAGGTGGTGCTGAAGCCCCAAGTCCCCCTCACCCCGGGCCCGGCGGAGGTGCGCTACCGGGAACGCTTGGCCGAAGGCGTGCTCCTCCCTGCGGGGGCCCTAAGGGCCGAGGAGGGCAAGGCCTTCGTCTACCGGGTGGAGGGAGGAAAGGCCAGGCGGCAGGAGGTGCGGCTTCTGGCCCAGGAAGGGGACCGGGTGGCGGTGGAAGGCCTTCCCGAGGGAGCCCTGGTGGTCCACCCCTTGCCCGAAGGGCTTAGGGAAGGGGACCTGGTGGAGGTGGTGCGGTGAGGGAAAACCCCCTGGTGGCCTTCTTCGTGGAGCGCTTCGTCTTCGCCACCGCCATCTTCGTGGGGCTGGTGCTGGTGGGGCTCCTTTTGGGCCTTGGGCTTGGGGTGGAGCTTCTGCCCCGGTTCAGCGTGCCCGTGGTGGCGGTCTCCACCAGCTACCCCGGGGCGGGCCCCGAGGAGGTGGCGGAGCAGGTCTCTAAACCCCTGGAGGACGCCCTTTCCACCCTAAGCGGCCTGGACACCCTGGGGTCCAGCTCCACCGAGGGCTTCAGCCTGGTCTTCCTCCAGTTCCGGCAGGGGGTGAACGTGGACCAGGCGGCGGTGGAGGTGAGCCAGAAGGTGGCCGCGGCCCGCGGCGCCCTCCCCAAGGACGCCTCAGCCCCGGTGGTGCAGAAGTTTGACCCCTCGGCGAGCCCCATCCTCTACCTGGCCCTCGAGGCCCCTGGGGAGGACCTGTCCCGGGTCCTCCGCTACGCCGAGCGCACCCTGAAGCCCAGGCTCCAGCTGGTGCCCGGGGTGGCGGACATCCGCCTCACCGGGGCCCCCAGGCGGGCCATCAAGGTCTACCTGGACCCGGACCGCCTCCAGGCCCTGGGGGTGGCCCCGGGGCAGGTGGTCCAGGCCATCAGCGCCTCGGCCCTGAACCTCCCCCTGGGCACCCTTAGGGAAGGGGAGAAGCGCCTGGTCTACACCCTGCGCTCCACCCCCGCAAGGGCGGAGGAGGTGGCGGGCCTTCTCCTGGACGCCTCCCGGGGCCTCCGGGTGGGGGACGTGGCCCGGGTGGGTGGAGGAAAGCGAGGCCCCCACCACCCTGAACCGCCTAAACGGCAAGCCGGCGGTGCTCCTGGCCGTGGTCAAGACCCCTGACGCCAACGCCGTGGCCGTGGCCGACGGGGTGAAGCGGGCCCTGGAGGCCATCCCCCTGCCCCCGGGGTACCGGGCCGAGGTGGCCCTGGACTCCACCCGGTTCATCCGGGCGGCGGTTTTGGACACGGTGCGGGAGGCCTTTTTGGCGGCCTTGGCCGTGTCCTTGGTGGTCCTGGTCTTCCTGGGCAAGCTCAACTCCGTCTTCTCCGTCATCCTGGCCATCCCCATCACCCTCTCGGGGGCCATCCTCCTCTTCGGGCTTTTGGGCTTCACCTACAACCTCATCAGCCTCCTCGCCCTCACCGTGGCGGTGGGCATCGTGGTGGACGACTCCATCGTGGTGGCGGAGAACATCGACCGCTACCGCCGGATGGGGCTTGGCCTCAAGGAGGCGGTGCTCAAGGGGGCGAGCGAAGTGAGCGTGGCCGTGGCCGCGGCCACCCTAAGCCTCCTCGCCGTCTTCCTGCCCATCAGCTTCCTCCCCGGCTCATCGGCCAGATCTTCCAGCAGTTCGGCCTGGGCATGGCGGCGGCCATCGCGGTGAGCTGGCTCGAGGCCCTCCTCTTCCTCACGGTGCGCCTGGCCTACTTCCCCGACCCCGAACCCCCCGCCC
>BBBN01000297.1 GCA_001311585.1 Thermus sp. JCM 17653 | reverse complement strand
TGCGGGGTGGGGGCAAGGTGGTGAAGAACGCCCGCGGGCTTCCCCTTTCACCGCCTCATGGTGGGCTCCTTGGGGGCTTTTGGGGTGATGGTAGCCCTTTCCTTCAAGGTCTTCCCCAAGCCCCGGACTACTAGGACCCTCAGGATGCGGCGGGAAACCTTAAGAGAAGCCCTCGCCGACCTGGAAAGGCTCAGGCTCCTCCCCTTAGACCTTCTCGCCCTGGACCTCGTCCCCCCCGCCACCTTGGAGCTTCGCCTCGGGGGGTTTGAAAGGAGCGTGGAGGCCCGCTTAGGGCGCCTCTTGGACCTCCTCGGGGAAGGGGAGGTTCTGGAGGAGGACGAGGCCCACTGGCAGGCGGTGCGGGACCTGGCCTTTCTGGAGGGAAGCCCCATCTGGGTCAAGGTCCCCGCCAAGCCCCACCTCATCCCCGAGCTGGAGGGGCTTCCCCTGGGCCCGAGGCGCTACCTGGACGGGGGAGAGGTGCTCTACGCCGGAACGGCGGAGGAGGGCCTGAAGGCGCTAAGGGAAGAGGGGCTTCCCCACCTGGTCCTAAAGGGCGGGGAAAACCCCCTAAGCCCCGAGCCCCCGGAGGCCTTCTACCGGCCCCTCAAGGAGGCCCTGGACCCCCGGGGCCGGTTTCCAAGAAGGCCCAGCCCAGGGTGACCCCCTTCCAGGCGTAGATCCGCCTGGGCCAAGGGGTGAGGCGGAAGCGCCTAAAGAGGAAGTCCGCCACCTCCCCCACCCGGTAGAAGGGCAGGAGCCAGGCGCGGAAGAGGTCGTCGGCGTAGTCCCCCAGGCGCAAAGGGAAGGCGCTTCCCTTGAGGTGGGCCCGGAGCTTGGCGTAGAAGGGCTCCAAGGGGGTCCCGGCGAGGGCCCGGCCCTCGTGGGCGGCCAGGGACTCGGCGAAGCTCCGGGCGGCGGGGGCGAGAGTCCTAAGGACCGGGGGAAGCTCTAGGGGAAGCTCCCCGGCAAACAGGTGGCCTTCCCGCTCCCCCACCGCCTCCTTCCGCTCCAGGTCAAAGACCAGGAGGCGGTGGCGCTCCACCCCCTCCAGGGGAAGGTCGGAAAGGGCGAGGCCCGCAAGCTCGGGCCGGGCCTGGAAGAGGTGGGCCTTGAGGCCCAGGACCAGTTCCCCCGAGCCTCCATAGGCCCCCTCCAGCACGAACCGCCTCACCTTCTGGGCGAAGGCCTTGTCCTTGCGTACCAGGTGGGCGAAGGCCGCGAGCACCAGGGTCTCGAGGACCCACTCCCCGGGAAGCCTCCCCCCGGGGAAGCCCTCCAGGGAGGCCAGGGGTGAAAAGGGGACGAGCCTCACCCCGGCCCCCTAGTAGGCCACTTCCACGTACCGGGCGGCCATGGGCGTGTTCATCCTCTCCACGGCCTCCAGGAGGGAAAGCCCGGCGGCGTTCAGGCTGTTTTGGCCCACGTAGCCCAGGGCCCGGGCGAGCTCCAGGAGGTTCCTGAAGACCTCCTGGGGCAGACCGGAAAGCCTCTGGGCCTCGGCCAGGTTTCGGGGCAGGATGCGCACTCTCTGCTCCTTCACGTAGAGCGTGCCCACCTGGCGCAGGGCCCGGAGCAACCGGACGAGCTGGGGCGTGACCGGAAAGCCCACCCCCTCGTGCACCGTGGAGAGGGCCCGGTCCAGAAGGGCCCCGACCTCGGTCTCCACCACGTTGCCGTCGGGGAGGACCTCCACGAGCCTCCGGGCCTCCAGCTTGCCCAGGGCGAAGTCCACCTCCTCTTGGCTTAACCTCCCCTCCAGGGCCGCGTAGAGCTCGGGCAGGGTCATCCCCCGCTCGGGGATGGTGCGGAAGACGAGGTGCTCGTAGGCGGTGAGGAAGGGGAGGCGTTCCACCTTCTCCGCCAGGTCGGCGTAGAGGTAGCCCCGGCGGGTGGGCTCGGCGCTCCCCAAAAGCCCCTCCTCCCTCGCCGCCCGGTACCAGGCCAGGTTCGGGGCGGCGAAGCCTTCCTGGGGGTGGTGATGGCCTTCACCGCCTGGGCGCTCACCCGGGTGGCCCCGTCCTCCAGGACGGCCCTGCCGTAGGGGGTCAGGCGGGAAGACCTCCTCGCCCTCCTCCTCGCCGCTCTCCAGGAGCTGGAAGCCCTCGAGGCTGTGGAGGTAGGCCCTTAGGTCAAAGCTCTCCTCGTACCAGCGGGCGTAGTCCTTGGCCTCCTGGAAGCGGCGGGCCACCTCCTGCTTCTTCTTGGGCATCTCCTCCAGCCTGCGGCCGTAGCGCTCCAGGAGGGCCTTGTACTCCCTCACCTTCCGCTTTGCCATCTCCCGGCGGAGGTTGGCGAAGGTAGGGGCCTCCTCGGGGTTGGTCCGGGCCTTCTCCCAGAGGGCCCGGACCGCCGCCAGCACCTCCACCTCCTCCTCCTCCAGGTCAAAGGCCAGGGCCAGGCCCTCGGGCCGGTCCCGGAAGAGGCGCAAGGCCTCCAGGGCCCACTCCCCCGCCGGGAGGAGCTCCCCCTCGGGGCCCAGGTACCCCAGGGCCTGGAGGCAAGGCGGGCGG
>BBBN01000296.1 GCA_001311585.1 Thermus sp. JCM 17653 | reverse complement strand
CTGGAGGCTTAGGAGGGGGCTACCCGAGTTGCCCACGGTGAGAGGGGCGTCGGTGAAGAGGTACTCCCCCACCTCGGCCCCGATGGAGGGGTCGGGGGTGGGGACCTCCAGAGGGCCTACCCCCGAGAGGATGCCGTAGGAGGCCAGGGGGCCTTGGCCGTAGGGGAAGCCCACCACCACCACCCCCATCCCCAAGGGAAGGCTTGCGGTGGTGGCCTTGCTGAAGGCCAGCACCCCCGGGGCTTGCACCCCCTTCACCGTAAGGAGGGCCAGGTCAATCCCCGGGTCCACGGCGAAGCGCTCGGCAGGAAAGGTGCGCCCGTCGTAGAGGCGCACGGTAAGGTCGGTGAGGTCCTGCACCACGTGGTAGTTGGTCACCACGCGGATGGGGCTCACGAAGAAGCCGGTGCCCACCACGTCCCCTTCCCCGGCGCTAAGGGGGGTACCCTGGATCCGCACCACGGCGGGGAGGGCTTTCTTGATGACCTGGCTCCGGGCCACCTCCTCGGGGGAGACCAGGCGCTGGCCCAGGGCCAAGGCCAGAAGGAGGAGGGCAAGGAGGGGAACGGGCATGGCCTTACATTACCTCGGGGGCGGGGATGCCGAGGAGGCCAAGGCCGGTCCTTAAGGTTTCCCGGAGGCTCCGCACCAGCTCCAGGCGGAGTTCCCTTAGGCCCTGGGGAGCGGTGAGGACCGGGGTGGCGGGCCGATCCCCTTCCTTGGCGTTGTAGTAGGCGTTCCAGTTTCCCGCCAGGTCCAGCAGGTACTGGGCGAGGACGTGGGGGGCTTTTTCCATGGCGGCCTCGAGGACCGCTTCCTCAAAGTCCAGAAGGGCCAGGGCCAGCTCGCGCTCGTAGGGGGTGGCCTGGCCCAGGTCCGGCCTTCCCCAGCTTCCCGCCTTGCGCAGGATGCTGCTCGCCCGGGCGTGGGCGTACTGGATGTAAGGCCCCGTGTCCCCTTCAAAGGAGAGGGCCTCCTGGTAGCGGAAGTCTATCTGCTTTTTGGGCTCGGTCTTCACCATGGCGAAGCGGATGGCCCCTAGGGCCACCATCCCCGCGGCCTCTTCCTTGTTGGGATGGCCGGGGTTTTTCTCCTCCACGATGGCCAAGGCCCGCCTCTTGGCCTCCTCCAGGACCTCGTCCACGCTCACCGAAAGGCCCTTCCTCCCCGACATCTGCTTGCCCTCCAGGAGGACCGTCTCGTAGGCCAGGTGGAAGGCGCTTTCGGCAAGCTCCGGGTGCCCCGCCAGGGCCAAGGCGGCCCGCACCAGGGCCTGGGGGTGGCTCTGCCGTACGTCTATGACGTTGATGGTCTCCTGCGCCCTGGGGGTGTAGGGCTCCCCCTCGGGGGCGCTGGTCTTGAGGCCCGGGTAGTAGGGGTTCTCGTAGGGGCGGAAGCGGAGGCCCTCTAGGAGGCCCATCTTCCAGAACTGGAAGGCGATGTCCTTGGCGTAGTAGGTGGCCGCCCCCCCGGAGCGCACCAGGACGAAGTGGGGGTCCTCGAGGCCGGGGAGGAAGGGGCTTGCGTCCATGACCAAGGCCCCGGCGTACTTTCCCTCCGTGGGGCGGAAGACGTGGGGGCTTGCCTCCAGGAGCCGAAGGGCCTTTTGCAAAAGCCCCGCCCGCACGATGTCGGACTCCCAGACCAGGAGGTCGTAGTGGGCGCCCAAGGCGTGCATGGTGGCCATCTGGGCGAGGAGGATGCGGTTCACCTCCTCCCTGAGCTCCCCCCTTTCCAGGGCGTGGAGGACCTCTTCAATGGCGGGCTGGAGCGCTCGTACTCGGGGTCCTGGTGCAGGCGCACGTAGGCCCGGCCGGCGAAGTGGTCGTACTTCTCCTGCCCGTTCCAGGTAAGGCCGTAGTGCCTTAGGGCGAAGAGGGTCTCGGCCGCCTGGCGGCCGGTGTCGTCGATGTAGTTGAGGACCAGGACCTCCCGCCCGGCGTAGGCCAGGATGCGGGCCAGGGCGTCCCCCAGGGCGATGTTTCGCAGGTGGCCCACGTGGAGCTCCTTGTTGGGGTTCACCGAGGTGTGCTCCACCAGGACCAGGCCTTCCCGCTTGGGGAAGGGCTTCCTTTCCTTTAGGGCCTCCTCCAAGAGGGCCTTTGTGGAGAGGCGAAAGTTCAGGTACCCCCTACGGGGATGGCCTCCTCCACGAAGGGGGGGAGTTTCAGGCGGCCCTTAAGCTCCTCGGCGATGGCCTGGGGGGGCCTTTTGAGCTCCTTGGCCAGGGCGAAGAGGGGTACCCCGTAGTCCCCGGGTTTGTCCTTGGGGGCCTTGGCCACCCGCAGGGGAAGGTCCAAGCCCATCTCCTTTAGGGCCTCGCGAAGGGCCTCTTCTAGGGCGCGGCGCACCATCAAGGGGCCATCATACCCTTAAGCGGCGCTTAGGGCACCCCGGTTAAGCTTGGGGTATGGGAAGGCGCTTGCTGGGGTTCGCTCTGGGTTGGGGCCTCGTCCTGGGCCAGGGGCTTCTTGGGGGAGGCCAGGGGCACAGCGCCGCGGTGGTAGGGGGGCGCTTTGGG
>BBBN01000295.1 GCA_001311585.1 Thermus sp. JCM 17653 | reverse complement strand
GGGAGTCCCTCTACCCGGACCTCGGCCTGAGGCTGGAGCCGGGGGGCATCTACCTGGGGGCGGCCCTGGCGCAGAGCCTGGGGGTCTACCCCGGGGAGTCCCTCACCGCCCTCTCGGCCACCCAGGAAAGGGTGCACCTCAAGGTGCTGGGCTCTTTTCGCACGGGAAACTACCTCCTGGATTCGGGGTACGCTTTTGTGGACCTGGCCACGGTGGAAGGCCTCTCCGGGACCAAGGCCCAGGCTACCAGGTGCGCCTCGAGGACCCCTGGCGGGCCAGGGAGGTGGGCCAGGCCCTGGCGGGCACCCGCTTCTTCCCCCAGGCCTGGCAGGACACCCAACGCACCCTTCTGGAGCAGCTTTACCTGCAGAAGCGGGTTCTGGGGGTCCTGATTTTCCTCATCGTGGCCGTGGCCGCCTTGGGGGTGGCCAACCTCTTGGTCCTGAAGGTGGTGGAAAAGGTTCCCGAGATCGCCCTTCTCCGGGCCATGGGGGCCTCGAGGCTCACCGTGGGGATGGTCTTCGCCTGGGAAGGGGCGCTTTTGGGCCTGGGAGGGGTGGCCCTGGGGAACCTCTTGGGCTACCTCCTTTGCCTCTACCTTTCCTGGCGCCCGGTGGGCCTGCCGGGGGAGCTGTACTTCCTCACCCATCTCCCCGTGGAGATGCGGGTAGGGGACTTCTTGCAGGTGAGCGGCGCGAGCCTTCTCGCCACCTTCCTTTCCGCCCTCCTGCCCCTGCTCCGGGCCCTGAGGGTCCAGCCCGGGGTGGTCCTCCGTTAAGTACCCACCGCGGCGGGGGCCCCAAGAGCGCCTTCTCCTGGCCCGGGTTCGGGCGCCCACGTGGCGAAGCGGGCACTTAGGCGCAGGGGCCCTCCCCAAAGGGAGGTGGGACATTTGTCCCTACCCCTTTAGGGTAGGTTACCTATGCAACGACCTTGCTAAGGGGTAGAGGCGGGGACCACCGGTTTGCTTATGGAATCCGTGCAACCCCTTGATTGACCCACCGGGCGCGGTCCCGTAGCCTTGCCCCTTAAGACCTGAGGCGGCATGCGGCGAAGAAACCGTTGGGTCAAAACCCTCTTTTGGGGTTCGGTGCTGGGGGTGTTCGCCCTGCTGGTGGTGGTCTTCTCCGGGGTGGCGGTGGGGGCTTTTGAGCAGCGCACCTTGCCGGTGGAGCAGCCCGTGCCCTTCAGCCACGCCTTCCACGCCGGGGGCCTGGGGCTTTCCTGCCGCTACTGCCACCCCTCCGTGGAGCACGCGGCCTACGCCGGGCTTCCCCCCACGGAGACCTGCATGACCTGCCACACCTTCGTGAAGCCGGATAGCCCCAACCTGGCCCTGGTGCGCAAGAGCTGGGAAACGGGGGAACCCATCCCCTGGAACCGGGTGGTGAACCTCCCGGACTTCGTCTACTTCCAGCACGCCCCCCACGTGGCCAAGGGGGTGGGGTGCGCCGAGTGCCACGGCCGGGTGGACCAGATGAACGTGGTCTACCAGCAGGCCTTCACCATGAAGTTCTGCCTCTCCTGCCACCGGAACCCCGAGGCCCACCTGAGGCCCCGGGAGCAGGTCTTCAACATGGCCTACCGGCCCGACCCGGAGCTCGGGAGGAAGCTGAAGGAGGTCTACCAGGTGCGCCCCCTCTTCCTGGCCCCCCTGGAGGGGGCCATGAGCCCCTACCCCTTGGCCGGCCCTCTACAGCCTCTATGACCCGCCCGCAAGGGCAAAGCCCCGGACTGGGAAGCTTCTTCGCCGCCTGGAGGAAGGCCTTGGGGGAGGGGGAGACCCTTCTTGTCCTCCCCCGCACCACCTCGCCTAGCTCGAGGCCCTCCTCCAGAGGGCCCAGGCCCGCTACCCCAGCCTGCGGGTGGCCCGCTTTGAGGCCTGGAGCCTGGAGAACGTCTACGGGGGGGCGGAACTCGTCTTCGGGCAGAGGGCCTGGCCCGTGTACGCCCCCGAGAAGGCCGAAACCGTGCTCCTTCTGGACGTGGACCTCCACGAGCACCCGGCGGGCTACGGGTGGTGGGCCGCCTTAAGCGGAAGGCGCCTTCCCCCCATGAACCGGATCTACGCCGTGGAAAGCGGGGCGGGGCTTCTTGGGGCCATGGCCGACCACCGCCTGGCCCTGAAGCCGAGCGCCCTGGAGGGCTTCCTCCTGGACCTGGCCAAGGCCCTGGGGGTCCTCCCCGGAAGCCCCGCCTCGGACTACGGGGGCTTCCTTCCCGCCCTCGTAGAGGACTTAGGGCGAGGTGGGCTCCTCCTCCCCGGCGTCCACCTATCCCCCGGGGCCCAGGCCCTGGCCATGGCGGTGAACGCGAGGCTGAAGGCCCCCGTGGCCTACGTCCCTCCCCTGGAGGCGGAGCCCGCCACCCCGCGGGCCTTCCTCGAGGCGGAAGGGGCTTCCCGCCTGGTCTGGGCGGCGGAGGGGCCCCTGCCGAACCTCCAAGGCAAGGCCTTCGCCGCGGTCCTCTCCCTTTACCCCAGGGAGGCCCCCTTCAGCCTTCCCCTGGCCCACCCCCTGGAGGCCGGGGGCCAGCACCG
>BBBN01000294.1 GCA_001311585.1 Thermus sp. JCM 17653 | reverse complement strand
CCCCCATGCTGGCTTGCGCCAGCATGGGGTGGTATTATTGGGGCCCCCACCGCGGCGAAGGCCGCGGTGGGGTGCTTAGGAGGGGTGGGCTCGAGCCTTAGGCGGCCTTCTGGTCCCGCCGTTTTCGCATCTGCTTCCAGAAAACCACCAGGCGCTCACCACGTAGATGGAGCTGTAGGTCCCCACGAAGATGCCCACGAAGATGGCCAGAGCGAAGTCCCGGAGGACGCTTCCCCCCAGGAAGAGGAGGGCGAGGATGGGGAGAAGGGTGGTGAGGCTGGTCATCACCGTGCGGGAGAGGGTCTGGTTGATGGAGCGGTTGACGAGCTCGGCGTAAGGAAGCCCCCGGAGGAGCTTCTGGTTTTCCCGGATGCGGTCCGAGACCACGATGGAATCGTTGATGGAATAACCCACCACGGTGAGGAGGGCGGCGATGGTGGGGATGGAGAACTCCAGGCCCAAAAGGCTATACATCCCCGCCACGATGGCCACGTCGTGGGCTACGGCCAGGACGCTGGCCACCCCGAAGGTCCAGTCAAAGCGGAAGGCCACGTAGATGAGGATGAGCCCGAGCCCCACCAAAACCGCCATGAGGGCGTTCTGCCTTAGCTCCGAACCGATGGCCGGCCCCACGGTCTCCGAGGTGAGGACGAGGGCCTTGAGCTCCGAGGAGAAGAGCCGCTCCAGCTCCAGGCGCTTTTCGTCCGAAAGGGGAGGCAGCTTGACGGAAAACTCCTTGGCGAGGGCGGTGGGGGCCTGGAC
Source organism: Thermus sp. JCM 17653 (assembly GCA_001311585.1). Taxonomy (GTDB): domain Bacteria; phylum Deinococcota; class Deinococci; order Deinococcales; family Thermaceae; genus Thermus. Next base: position 1,792 of record BBBN01000294.1, on the reverse strand, counting down.
CTCGGTGATCACCGCTTCCTTGGCGGGGAAGCCCTTTTCCTCCAGGAAGCGCCGGAGGGTGTCCACCTTCACCTCGGGACCCACCCTTAGGGTAAGGGCGGTGCCCCCGGTGAAGTCGATGGAGTAGTTGAAGCCCTTGCTGAGGACGGTCCCCGCCGCCAGAACCGCCAGGAGGAGGGTGGCCACGGTGACGTACCGGGCGGGACCCATGAAGTTGAAGCGGGGGTCCACCAGCCACATGGGGGGGCGGATCTCCCCCCGGTCCGCCAGCGCTCCAGGAGGTAGCGGCTGAAAACCAGGTTGGAGAAGACGCTGGCCAGCACCCCGATGGCCAGGATCACGGCGAAGCCCCGCACGGGGCCCGTGGCGTACTGGTAGAGGGCGGCGGCCGCCAGGAGGTGGGCGATGTTTACGTCCAGGATGGTGAGGGTGGAGTGCCGGAAGCCCTCGGGGATGGCCTGGCGGAACTTTTTCCCGGCCCTTAGCTCCTCCTTGATCCGTTCAAAGGAGAGCACGTTTCCGTCCACCGCCGCCCCCAGGGTGAGCACCAGGCCGGCGATGCCGGGGAGGGTCAGGGTGGCCCCGAGGCCCGAGAGGAGGCCCAGGATGAGCACCGAGGTGTAGATCAGGCCCAAAGAGGCCACGAGCCCCAGGTGGAGGCCGTAGTAGGCGAAGATGAGGAGGAAGATGGCCAGGGTGCCGATGAGGGCGGAGCGGATCCCCGCCTGGATGGCGTCTTGGCCCAGGGTGGGGCCGATGGCCCGGATCTCCACCACCTGGAGGGGGACGGGCAGGGCGCCCGAACGGAGGACGAGGGCGATCTCGCTGGCCTCCTCCAGGCCCGAAAGCCCTTCTATGACCGCCTGCCCCCCGGTGATGGCCTGGCGGATCACGGGGGCGGTGTAGACCTTGCCGTCCAAGACGATGGCCAGCCGCTTGCCCACGTTGGCCCGGGTCACCTCCTCGAACTTCTTGGCCCCCTCCGGGGTGAAGGTGAGGGAGACCTGAGGGCGGCCGAACTGGTCAAAGACCGCCCGGGCGTCGGCCAGGTCCGCCCCGGTGAGAAGGGGAGGGCCGAGGTCTTCCGGCTTGATGAGGTCCTTCTCCAGGTCCTCCCGCTTCAGGCGGGGGTTTTCCCGGAGGGCCTGGTTGATCTGGGCCACGGTGGTGCCCGTGGCCCCCTCCTTGAGGATGCGGAACTCCAGCACCGCCCGCTGGCCGATGAGCTTCAGGGCCCGGTCCTGGTCTGCCTGGGAGAGGCCCGGAAGCTCCACCACGATGCGCTTCTGGCCCTGGATCTGGATGAGGGGCTCGGCCACCCCCAGGGCGTTGATGCGGTTTTCCAGGACGGCCCGGGCCTTTTCCAGGTCGTCAGGGGTGGGGTTTTCCACGGCGGCCTCGAGGAGGATGCGCAACCCCCCCTTGAGGTCCAACCCGAGCTTGATCTTGGGCTCCTGGGGGGCCCAGGGTTTCCAGACCAGGAGCAAAGCCCCCAGGAAGAGGGCGAGGAGGGAGAGTCCTGTGGTCCACTTTCGGTTCATCACCAGCTCCTTTTCGTCCCGGCACAAGCGGGGCAGCAGACCCGCTGGGCCTTAGCTAGGTGCTCTTCTTGGCCTAGTACCTTTGGAAGCCTTCCAACCGGAGTGGGGCGCTTGCGTGCCCGCCGCAACATGGGATACCCGAAGTGGAGGCCCTGCGGATCGTTTTTACCGGGGCCCCCATGCGGGCGCCATGGTATTAGCCCCCCTCCAGCTGCAGACGGCGGAAGAGGAGGTAAAGGGGCCTCCCGGGG
>BBBN01000293.1 GCA_001311585.1 Thermus sp. JCM 17653 | reverse complement strand
CTCGAGGACGCCCTCCACCCGGGCGCCTTCAGGACGCTCCCGGGAGGGGAAAAGCTCAGGGCCTCCGCCGGGTAGACCACCCGGCCCGCCGTGTCCCCCACGGCGGCCACCCTCACGCTCCGGTCGGGAAGGGGGAGGGTGAAGGTGGCGGAGCAGGCGGCGAGGAGGGTTCCTAGGGCCAAGGGAAGCAAGGACCGAGGGCGCATGGCTCCATCCTAACCCGTCCGGATAGCATGGGGGCATGCACCGCCTGCTCTTCGCCCTAGAGGCCGAGCGCGCCCACGGGCTCGCCCTGGGGCTCCTCTCCTTCTGGTCGGAAAGGGGGCCCCTTTTGGAGGTGCCGGGAAGGCTTCTCCGGGTGGAGGACCCCCGCCTAAGGGTGGAGGCCTTTGGGGTCTCCTTTCCCAACCCTCTAGGCCTCGCCGCGGGGATGGACAAGGACGCCAGGGCCTTAGGGGCCTGGTGGGCCCTGGGCTTCGGCTTCGCGAGGTGGGGACCCTCACCCCCAGGCCCCAGGAGGGAAACCCCAGGCCGAGGCTTTTCCGCCTTCCCGAGGACCACGCCCTCATCAACCGCATGGGCTTCAACAACCGGGGGGCCTTGGAGGCGGCGGAGAGGCTAAGGCGCTTCCGCCAGAGAGGGCTTCCCTTGCCCATTGGGGTGAACCTGGGAAAGAACCGGGACACGCCTTTGGAGCGGGCGGCGGAGGACTACCTGGAGGCCCTCCACCTCCTGGAGCCTTTTGGGGACTACTTCGTCTTGAACGTCAGCTCCCCCAACACCCCGGGCCTCCGCGCCCTCCAGGAGGGCCCCTTCCTGGACGAGCTCCTTGCCCGCCTACGCCCGGCCACCCCCAAGCCCCTCCTCCTCAAGGTGGCCCCGGACCTTTCCCCGAGGCCCTGGACGAGTCCTCGCCCTGGCCAAGAAGCACCGCCTGCAGGGCCTGGTGGCGGTGAACACCACCCTCGCCCGGGAGGGCCTAAGGAGCCCTCTGGCGGGAGAGGCTGGGGGCCTTTCGGGAAGGCCTCTGAAGGGGAGGGCCCTAGAGGTTCTCCGCCACCTGGCGGAGGGCGCGGAGGGGCTGGCCCTGGTGAGCGTGGGGGGCGTGGAGACCCCTTGGGACCTCTGGGAGAGGCTCAAGGCCGGGGCCAGCCTGGTCCAGGTCTACACGGGCTTCGTCTACGGAGGGCCCCTCTTCCCCAGGCGGCTCCTCCTGGGGCTCCTGCGCCTCATGGAGGCCGAGGGGGTTCCCTCCCTGAGGGAGCTTCGCCGCCCGTGATCCCGGGAAAAGGTCATACGGTGAGGAGGCAGCCCGCCTCGAGCTCCAGCTCCACGGGGGAGACGTGGCGGAAGGCCCCGTCCCGGCGCAGGTGGAGGACGAGAAGGGTGTAGGGGTCAAAGACCACCACGTCCTTCACCCCCTGGGAGAGGTAGAAGCGGGGGCCGATTTCCAGGTCCTTGGCCTCGTAGCCCCGGCTCACCACCTCCACCACCGCCTCGGGGAGGAGGGCGATGGCCTCGTCCAGCTCCTCGGGCTCCCGGCAGAAGATGGCGATGTCGGGCCTTTTGTAGGAGCCATCGGGAAAGCGCACGTAGACGTCGGCCACGTGGGCGCAAGCGCAGGAGGACCCTTCCTTAGGCCGGAGCTTTGCCGGATCCGGTCCACCGCCTTCGGGTGCCGGTAGGGAGGGTGGGCCTCCCAGAGGGGAAGCCCCTCCACCCACTCCAGCCCGAGGCCGATGGCGTCCGCTATTCTGGTGCCTGGAAAACCACTCGCCCCTCCACCAGGGTGAGGACGGGCCAGCCCCCAAGGACCCACCCCGCCCAGGGGGAGTACCGGGCCTTGGAGGCGAAGGCGCTGGGGTCCACGGGGCGCTCCTTGGGGGAGAGGAGAACCAGGCTCGCCTCGGCCCCTTCCTCCAGGCGGAGGGGGGGGAGGCCCAGGACCCGCCTGGGGCCGTCGGTGAAAAGCTCCACGAGCCTGGGGAGGGGAAAGCCCCGCTTGAGGTGGAGCTCGGTGTAGAGGAGGGGGAAGGCCACCTCCAGGCTGGGGATCCCGAAGGGGGCCCGGAGGAGGTCCCCCTCCTTCTCCGTCAGGGTGTGGGGGGCGTGGTCGGTGGCCACGGCGTCTAAGGTGCCGTCCAAAAGCCCCTCTATGAGGGCCTCCCGGTCCTCTTTCCCCCTGAGGGGCGGGGCCACCTTGAAGAGGGGGTCAAAGGCCCTCAGGGCCTCCTCGGTGAGGGTGAGGTGGTGGGGGGTGGCCTCGGCGGTCACGGGGAGGCCCGCCCGCTTGGCCTCCCTTATGAGCTCCAGGCCCCGCTTGGTGGAGAGGTGCTGGACGTGGAGGCGGGGGGTGGCCTGGCTTCGCCTTCTGGCGTAGCGCAGGACCTCGAGGTCCCGGGCGATGCGGGCGGCCTCGGCCTCGGGGGGGTTTCCGGGAAGGCCCAGGAGGTCGGCGAGGGGGCCATCGTTCATGACCCCATTTCGCCTTAGGCCCGCGTCCTCCGCGTGCACCGCCACGGGAAGGCCTAGGGGCGCGGCCTGAAGAAGCCCCGCCGCCAAGAC
>BBBN01000292.1 GCA_001311585.1 Thermus sp. JCM 17653 | reverse complement strand
GGGGGGGAAGGGGGGGCTTGCGGTCCGTGATGAAGGGGCCCTCCCAGGCCACCTCCCGGTCCTTGGTGCCGAAGAGGTGGAAGCGGAGCCGGGTGCCCACACCGAGCGCTGGACGAGGATGTGCCCCGGGGTGTCGTTCAGGACCTCGAGGTCCTTGTGGGGCTGGAACACGGCGGCGTCCAGGCCCGGGGGCTTGTAGTAGGCCACCTGGTAGCTGTGGGCGTGGCGCTCCTTTATGGGAAGCCCGGCGAAGAAGAAGGCCCGGAAGAGGGTGGTGGAGACCTGGCACACCCCGCCCCCCACCCCCTGCTCGGTGCGGTCTCCCACGATGACGAAGGCCTCCTTGTACCCTTCTTCCTCGCTTACGGGCCCCAGGGCTTGGTTGAAAGAAAAGGCTCCCGGAGGAATCAGGAGGCCGTCCAGCCGGGAAGAGGCCAGGAGGAGGTTGTGGGTCCGCTCCCGGCTGGAGCCCCGGAAGTCGGTTTCGCCCGTGGCCAGGTGCTCCCGCACCCCGAGGGCGTAAAGCTCCCTAAGGCTTGGGCTTGGGGGCGTGTGGCGCGCGGGGAGGCGGAAGCCTTTTTGCCCTGGGCCAGGGCCTCCCGGTAAGCGGCCAGGGCTTCCTTCTCGTCAAAGGCGAGGCCTTTCTTCTCCACCCCCCGCCACTTCCCTTCCTGGAAGACGAAGCGGGGCGGACGGGGAGGGCGGGAAAGCCCTTTCAGGAGGGCCTTGAGCTCCCCTTCCGAGGACACGGGGTAGCGCTTCGCCCCGGTGTAGGTGCGGAGTTCCCCGTCCTCGAGGACCTCTTCTTGGACCACCAGGATGGCTTCCAGAGGGGCGCCTGGGGACCCCTGCCCTAAGGCGGTGAGGCATGCCAGGAAAACCCCGGCCAAGGTCCGCCGCATGGTCCAAGGGTAGCATCGGGAGCGTGAAGGGGTTGTGAAGGGGCCCAGACTTGACCTATATGCGGCCCCTGGGGTAAAGAAGAGGCATGACCCTACGCGAGGCTCTGTCCCAGATCCCCGACCCCCGGGCCCGCAACCGGCGGTATCCCCTGTGGGGCCTCCTGGCCCTCATCCTGGTGGCTTTCCACAAGGTGTTTCCCTGACGGGAAAGCAGTTCCGCGTGGACTCCCTGAGGGGCGTGGGACGCTTCGCCCGCACCCTGGCCACCCTGTACGAGGGCGGGGTGCTCCTCACCCAGGCCCTCGAGGCAACCCGGAACACCTTGAACAACGCCGCCTTGGCCGAGGCTTTGGACCGGGTGCTGGAGCGGGTGGTGCGCGGGGAGTCCCTGAGCGCCGCCATGGCCCGGGAGCCCCTTTTCCTCCCTATCCTGGTCCGCCTGGCTTGGTGGGAGAGGAGGCGGGAAGCCTGGACCGGATGCTCTACCAGGCGGCCTTTCACCTGGAGCGGGAGGTGGACTACGGGGTGAAACGGCTTTCCTCCAGCATTGAGCCCGCCCTCACCGTGCTCCTCGGGGGTATAATGCTCGTGGTCGCTCTCGCCCTGTATCTGCCCCTTTTCGACCTTTCCCGGATCCTGCGCCGATGAAGCCCCCTATCTGGCTCTGGTTTCTCCTGCCCCTTCTGGCCCTCCTGTGGAGCGCCCGGGAGGTGGCTTTGGGGTTTGCCCAGTACCAGCGGGCGCGGGCCGAGGTCCGTGCCCTAGAGCGTCAGGCAGAGGCCTTGGCCAAAGCCCTTCCCCAGGCCTTGGCGGAGGCCCCGGTCCAGGAAAGGGAGCTTCCTTTTCTTTACGAAGCCCTCCTGCGCCTGGCGGAGAGGGAGGGCCTCACCCTAAAGGGCCTCGTCCCTGGGCAGGCGGAGGCCGTGGGGGAGGTGCGCTCATGGCGGGTGGAGCTGGGCCTCGAGGGCCCCTATCCCGGGGTCTTGGCCTTCTTGGACCGGCTTCCCGAGGCCGGTAAGCCTCTTTGGGTAGAGCGCTACCGCCTCGAGCCCGCGGAGGGAACCCGGGGGGAGCGCCTGGCTTTAGACCTGGTCCTGCGGGTCCTTGCCCCGTAGCCCCACCGCCCGGTAGAGGGCCTCTTCCTCGGCCTTCGTGAGGGGCCGGGCCTTTCCCGGGGGAAGGTCGCCGAGCTCCAGGGGGCCCAGGGCCAGGCGCTTGAGGTAGAGGACCCGGTTCCCCCGGGCCCCGAACATGCGCTTCACCTGGTGAAAGCGCCCCTCCTTAAGGACCACCTCGGCCCAGGTGGGGTCTTCTAGGGGAGTAAGCTCGGCGGGGAGGGTCTTCTTGCCGTCCAGGAAGAGGCCCTCCAGGAAGGCTTCTCGGTCCCTAGGCCCCACGGGCCTTTCCAGGCGCACCAGGTAGCGCTTTTCCACCTTGTGCCGGGGGTGGGTGAGGCGGTGGAGGAGTTCCCCGTCGGTGGTGAAGAGCAAAAGCCCCTCGGCGTCCTTGTCCAGGCGGCCCACCGGGGAGAGGTCCCGGGTGGGGAAGCCTCGAGGAGGGCGTAGACAGAGGGCCCCTCGGCCCGGCTGGTCACGAAGCCCTTGGCTTGTGCAGGAGGACGTGGTGGTGGCGGCGGAGGAGGAGGGGCTGGCCGTCCAACTGGAC
>BBBN01000291.1 GCA_001311585.1 Thermus sp. JCM 17653 | reverse complement strand
CCCGGCGGGTGGGGAGGGGGATGGTGGCGGACCCGGGGAGCGTGGGCCTAAGCCTCGCCGGGGAGCACGGGGCGGACGTCATGGTGCTGGACACCAAGACCCTCGAGGCCCGCTTCCTCAAGGTGCCCTACGACCTAGGTCCCCTGCTCTTTGACCTCAGGGCCTGGGGCCTTCCCCCCGTCCTGGAGCAGGTGTACCGCTTCGGGCGCTTCCAAAAGGAGTAGGGCCTCCCTCCGGACCTGGGGGTCGGGGTCCTTCAGGAAGGGGTCCAGGGGTTTCCCCATGGACTGGAGGCCCATTAGGGCGGTGCGCCGCACCAAGGGGCTGGGGTCCCTTGCCGCCTCCAGGAAGAGGGCTTCCCCCAAGCCCAGGTTGAAGAGGACGACGAGGGCGTTCCGGGCCATGCGGGGCCTTCCCGCCCGGAGGAAGGCCGTGCCCGCGTACTTCCTTTGGAAGGCCCGCCCCGAGAGGCGGAAGAAGTCCCAAAGGTCCGGGTGGGCGAGCTCGGGCTCGGGCCTTAAGGCCTTCCAGACCTTGCCGAACCGCTCCCATGGACAGGCCTCCCCGCAGAGGTCGCAGCCGAAAAGCCACTCCCCCACCCCCTTCCAAAGCCCCGGGGGATGGGCCCCTTGTGCTCTATGGTGAGGTAGCTCACGCACCGCCGGGCGTCCAGGGTGCCGTCCCCCAGGAGGGCGCCTGTGGGGCAGGCGGCAAGGCAACGGGCGCAGCGGCCGCAGCGGTTTGGGTGAAGGGGAGGGGCTTCCCCCTCCAAGGGGGTGAGGAGGACGCCTATAAAGCTGTGCACCCCAAAGGCCTGGGAGAGGAAGTAGCCGCTTTTCCCGATCCAGCCCGCCCCCGAAAGGGCGGCCAGGTCCTTTCGGGAAGGGGCCCGTGGTCCACATAGCCCTTGGCCTCTAGGCCCAAGCCCCTCGCCGTCTCTTCCAAGGCCTTCAGCGCCTCCCCCAGGACCAGGTGGTAGTCCCGGTCCAGGCGTAGCGGGCCACCCGGCCCACCCGCAGGCCCCCCCCGGGGACGCCGGGTCGGGGTAGGCGTAAGGGGCGAAGAGGAGGAGGGCGCTCCTCGCCCAGGGGAAGCGCTTTCTCGGGTGGAAGCGCTCCGGGGACTCCAGGTAGGCCATCCCCCCGTGGCGGCCCGCCTCTAGCCACGCCCGGTGGCGGGCCTCGGCCTTTTGGGGCAGGTCCAGGGGGGCCCAGGCGAAGAGGAGGCCGAGCTCCCACGCCCGTTCCTCCAGGAGGTCCTTCACCACAGGGTCTCCACACCGAAGGCGTTGGAAGGCGCGGTCGGTGGTGAGGAGGACGAGGCCTTCCACCAGGCTCTGGGCGGCCAGGATGCGGTCAAAGGGGTCCCGGTGCTCCCCGGGAAGCCTTCCCGCCAAGAGGGCGTGGGCGAGCCTTATGGGAAGCTCCTCGGCCCCCAGGCGGGAGAGGTGGCCTTCCAGGCCCTCCAAGACCGCCTCGGCGCCGGAAAGCTTGCCTAGGCGGTGCTTGGTGGCCATCTCCCAGGCGCTGGCCGAGGAGACGAGGAGGGGGTGTCGGGGTCCTCCACAAGCCCCCGGACCCTCGGGCTCAGCTGCTCGGGTTCCGTGAGGGCCCAGACGAGGACGTGGGTGTCTAGGAGGTAGCGCCTTCCCACAGGGCGAGCTCCTCCTCGGGAAGCGGTTCAAAGAAGCTCTCGGGAAGCCTTCCCGGGACAAACCCCAGGGGGCGCTTCCCCTTGCGGTAGGGGACGAGCCTGGCCACGGGGGTTTTGCCCCTCAGGATCACCACTTCCTCCCCCTCTTCCACGGCCTTCAGGAGGCGGGAGAGGTGGGTCTTGGCCTGGTGCACGGTGAAGGCCTTCACGGACTTAGCTTAGCGAGCTTAGCTAACAAAGCGCCAGGGGTATAATCCCCCCCATGGAGGCCTTAAAGATCGCCCTCTTGGGGGGCGGCACCGTGGGGAGCGCCTTCTATAGCCTCGTTCTGGAGAGAGGGGAGGAGCTTTCCGCCTTCGGGGTAACCCCCCGGTTCCTCGGCGTCTTGGTGCGGGACCCGAAGAAGCCCAGGGCCATTCCCCAGGAGCTCCTTCGCGCCGAGCCCTTTGACCTCCTGGAGGCCGATGTGGTGGTGGAGGCCATGGGGGGGGTGGAGGCGCCCCTTAGGCTCGTCCTTCCCGCCCTCGAGGCCGGCATCCCCCTCATCACCGCCAACAAGGCCCTCCTGGCCGAGGCCTGGGACCGCCTCCGCCCCTTCGCCGAGGAGGGGCTCATCTACCACGAGGCGAGCGTCATGGCGGGCACCCCGGCCCTCTCCTTCCTGGAGACCTTGAGGGGAAGCGAACCCTTGGAGCTTCACGGCATCCTGAACGGCACCACCCTCTACATCCTCCAGGAGATGGAGCGGGGCCGGACCTACGCCGAGGCCCTTCTTGAGGCCCAGCGCCTGGCTACGCCGAGGCCGACCCCACCCTGGACGTGGAGGGGATAGACGCCGCCCACAAGCTCACCCTCCTCGCCCGGCTCCTGGTGGACCCCGGCTTCCCCTTTGCCGGGGTGGAGGCCCGGGGCATCCTCCGGC
>BBBN01000290.1 GCA_001311585.1 Thermus sp. JCM 17653 | reverse complement strand
CGCCTCCAGGTCCACCCGCCTCCGCCCCACCCCTTCCACCAAGAGGCCTTCCAGGGTGCCCAAGGCGACGGCGAAGGCCCCGTCTACCCGGTCCAGGAGCTCGTGCAAAAGGGTTTCGGTGGGGGTTTCGGGACGTTTCATCTTCGCAAGAAGGCGCCTTTCCCGGGGGTGGCCTCAGAGGGGCTTCCTCTTCCAGGGCCCGCCCCAGGGTGACCTCGTCCACGTACTCCAGGCTCCCCCCCACGGGAAGCCCGTAGGCCAGGCGGGTGGCCTTCACCCCCCGCTTTCTGAGCTCCTCCGCCAGGTAGAGGGCGGTGGCCTCCCCCTCCACGGTCATGGAGGTGGCGAGGATCACCTCCTTGGCCTCGGACAGCCTTGGCCAAAGGCTTTCCAGGTTCAGCTCCTTGGGCCCCACCCCTTCCAAGGGGTTCAGGGCCCCGCCCAGGACGTGGTACCGCCCCTTAAACTCCCCGCTTCGCTCCAGGCGTAGAGGTCGGCCACCGTCTCCACCACGGCGAGGAGGGTGGGGTCCCGGGTTTCGTCCTGGCAGATGGGGCACACTTCCCCCTCGGCCAGGTTGCCACAGAGGCGGCACACGCCCAGGCCCTCCAGGCCCGCCAAGCGCCCGCAGCTCCTCGGCCTCCTCCCGGTGGAAGGCCAGGAAGAGGGCCAGCTTCTGGGCGGTCTTGGGGCCGATGCCGGGCAGGCGGGAGAGGGCCCGGGTGAGCTTGAGAAGGCTTTCCGGGTACCTCATCTAAAAGAGCTTCCCCAGCATGTCCCCCACGCTCCCGAGCTCCCGGGCCATCTCCTTTTCCGAGAGCTCGTGGGCCTTCCTCTGGGCGTCCTGGATGGCCACCAGGAGGAGGTCCTCGAGGCCCTCGAGGTCCTCCTGGAAGGCCTTGAGGGCCTCGGGCTTGAGCCTCAGGGCCAGGATCTTCCCGTGGCCGTTGGCCTCCACCTCCACCAGGCCCTGGGCCGAGCCCACCACGGTCATCTTCTCCAAGCGCTCTTGGACCTCGGCGGCCTTCTTCTGGGCCTTCTGGGCTTCCTTCAAGAGCTTCTGCAGGTTCATGCTCCCTCCCCCATGAGTATAGTGGAAGCCATGGAGCGCCCAAGAAGGCTTCGGTCCCCCCTTCTCCGCCCCCTGGTGGCCGAGGTGGAGCTTTCCCCAAAGCACCTCGTCCTCCCCCTCTTCGTCAAGGAGGGAGGGGAGAGGGAGGAGGTTCCCTCCATGCCCGGGGTCTTCCGCTACCCCCTCTCGGAGCTTCCCCGGGTGGGGGAGGAGGCCTTGAAGGCGGGCCTCGGCGGGGTTATCCTCTTCGGCGTCCTGCCCCAGGAGGCCAAGGACTCCCTGGGCCAGGGGCCTACGCCGAGGACGGGGTGGTGCAGCGGGCCATACGGCTTCTCAAGCGGGAGCTCCCCGAGCTTCTGGTCGTGGCCGACACCTGCCTTTGCGAATATACCGACCACGGCCACTGCGGGGTGGTGAAGGAGGGCCCCCTGGCTTTTACGTGGACAACGACGCCACCTTAGACCTCCTCGCCAAGACCGCCCTCTCCCAGGCCCAGGCGGGGGCGGACGTGGTGGCCCCGAGCGCCATGATGGACGGGCAGGTGAGGGCCATCCGGGAGGCCTTGGACCGGGAGGGGTTCGCCCACGTGCCCGTCCTCTCCTATGCGGTGAAGTACGCCTCCGCCTTCTATGGCCCTTTCCGGGAGGCGGCCCAAAGCGCCCCGGGCTTTGGGGACCGCTCGGGCTACCAGATGGACCCTAGGGCGGGCCTGTGGGACGCCCTGAGGGAGGCGGCCTTGGACGATCTGGAGGGGGCGGACATGCTCATGGTGAAGCCCGCCCTCCCCTACCTGGACGTGCTTTCCGCCCTCAAAGGGCGCTTCGCCAAGCCCCTCTTCGCCTACCAGGTCTCCGGGGAGTACGCCATGCTGAAGGCGGCGGCCCTCAGAGGGTGGCTGGACGAAAGGCGGGCCGTGCTGGAAAGCCTTTTCGCCCTGCGCCGGGCCGGGGCCCAGGGGATCCTCACCTACTACGCCCTCGAGGCCGCCCGCTGGCTTCGGGAGGCCTAGGCCTCCTGCGCCTTGGGGGCGGGGATGCCCCCGGTGAGGAGGGTATAGCCTGCGGCGAGGGCCACCATGGCCCCCGCCAGCACAAAGATCTTGGGGGCGCCGAGGGCGCCTTCCAGGGCCCCGCCCAGCATGGTGCCCATGAGGACGGCGGCGTTCATCACGGCGCTGAAGGCGGCGAAGATCCGTCCCCGCATCTCCTGGGGGGTGTTGAGCTGGAGGATGGAGCGTGCCGGCACGATGAAGGCCATGTTGAGGAAGCCGCTCACGAAGAAAGCCGCCACGGTCCAGGCGAACACCGGGAAAATCCCCACCGAGCCTCAAAAAGCCCGAAAAGGAAGAGGCCCAGAAGGAAGAGGCGCTCCCTTGGGATCCGCTTCAGGAGGTAGGGGAGGCTTATCCCCCCCAGGATGGCCCCCAGGGCCATGGCCGCCTCCATGAAGCCGAAGCCCGCCGAGCCCACCCCGAGCCACTTGAGGGCCAGGACCACGCCCAAGGCCG
>BBBN01000289.1 GCA_001311585.1 Thermus sp. JCM 17653 | reverse complement strand
CGAAACAGGGGCCTCCCCCGCACCACGGCCCCGCCAGGGCCAGGAGGGGGGAGAGGGCCTCGAGGCGCTCCTTAGGGTCGTGGTTTCCGGCGATGACCAAGGCGGGCACCCCAAGCTCCCTAAGGCGCAGGAAAAACTCCACGGCGTAGGCCTCGGCCTCGGCGGAGACCTGGGGCCGGTCGAAGAGGTCCCCCGCCACCACCACCAGGTCCACCCGCTCCTGGCGAGCGATTTCCAAAAGGCCCTTCAGGGCCTCCCCGATCTCGGGGGTGCGGTCTACGCCCTTCAACACCTTTCCCAAATGCCAGTCGGCGGTATGCAATAAGCGCACGCCCCCATTGTAGTTAAGCCCCGGTGGAGGGCCTAGTGAACATGCCCCTGGTCCTCGGGGGCCTCCCCCTTCCCCCCCTGGAAGAACCAGGCCGCCACGAGGGTGGTGAGGGGCACCGCCAAAAGAAGCCCCAAGGAGCCCAGGACCATGGCGGCGATCTCGGCGGCGAAGGGCTCGGTGTTCAGGAGGAAGCGCAAGGGGGTGGGGTCCTTGGTGAGGAGGAGGAAGAGGGGTAAGGAGCCCGCGGCGTAGGCCAGGACCAGGGTGTTCACCAGGCTTCCGATGTGGTCGTAGCCCACCTCCATCCCCCTCCGGTAGAGCTCCCGTAGGCCATAACGGGGGTTGGCGTGGCTTAGGGCCTGGACACCGCCGCCTGGGTCACGCTCACGTCGGTGAGGGCCCCCAGGGCCCCCACCACCACCCCGGCCAGGAAGAGGGCGAGGAGGTCTACCCCGCCCCACTGGCGGAGGAGGAGGGCTTCCTCCGAGGCCAGCCCGGTGAAGCCCATGGCCCGGACGAAAAGGGCGCTCAGGAGGAGGACAAAGGCCACGGCGCCCAGGGTGCCGAGAAGGGCCGCGGTGGTTTTGCGGTTCACCCCGTGGACCAGGTAAACGGTGAAAAGGAGCACCCCCAGGCTACCCAGAAGGGCGTAGACGAGGGGGTTCCCCCCGGAGGCCACCCGGGGCACCACGAGGTAGACCACCACCAAGAGGCTCAGAAGGGTGCCAAGAAGCCCCCGCACCCCCTTGGCGCGGCCCAGGAGGGCCGCCACCAAGGCGAAGAGGCCCAAGAGGGCGAGGAGACCGGGCATCCGGTCGGGCTCGGTGACGTAAAGCCTCCCCCCTTCCCGGTAAAGAACCACCCGCATACCCTCCCTGAACCCGCCCCCATCGGTGGGCAAAAGGGCTTCCCGCACCTCTCCTTGAACCCCCACCCGGGCCACGCCCTTCTCCAGATCCAGGGCGAGGATGCGCCCGAGGAGGTACTCCCCGGCCCCCTGGGCCAAGGCGGGGAAGAAGCCTAGGACGAAAAGCAGGGCCACAAGGAAACGCATGGGACAACTGTATCGCAGGAGGATGAAAATTTCTTCTCAGGTAGGTATCCTATTGGGCATGGAGCGCTCCACCCGGCAGCGGCGGGCCATCCGGGAAGTCTTCCTGGAAACCGACCGCCCCCTCTCTCCCCAGGAGGTGCTGGAGCTCGCCCGGAGGAAGGTGCCCTCCCTGGGCCTGGCCACCGTTTACCGCAACTTGAAGAATCTCCAGGAAGAGGGCTTTCTGGTCCCCGTGGCCCTGCCCGGGGAACCCCCTAGGTACGAGCGGGCGGGCCAGGCCCACCACCACCACTTCCTCTGCCGGGTCTGCGGCCGGGTGTACGAGCTTTTGGGGTGCGACCTGACCCTCGCCCATCTGCCCCCGGGCTTCCAGGCCGAGGCCCACGAGGTCACGGTTTACGGCCGCTGTCCCGGGTGCTATTCCCAGGCGGGGTAGAGGGCCAAGGGCTTGGTCCAGCGCACCTCCTCCAGGGCCCCGTCAAAGCGCAGGATGGCGGCAAGCCGTCTCCTGGAGTAGACCCGGTAAGGGTCCTTAGGGATGAAGGCGGTGACGATGTCCACCTGGCGGGGGGTGGCGTATTCCAGGACCACGTGCAGGGGAAGCTTTAGCCTCGGGGGAAAGACCATGTAGCCCAGGACCAGCATCCTCTGGTCCTCGGGGTAGATGGCGAGCTCCCTCCCCCACTCCAGGGCCCGGAGGACGTCCAGCTCCGTGAAGCCCTCCTGGAGCATGTGCCGGGCCACGTGGGGGCCCAGACGGTAGCGGCCCTCTTTGAGGTGGGGAAGGAGGTCCGGGAGGCGGCGGAGGCGGGGCTTCTTCAAGGGAACCACCCCCTTACGCCCCAGTTTAGGGAAAACCCTCCGGGGGAAATGTGCCCCCTACCGGTAAGGCCCCAGGCCCCAGGGTCCCGCACGGCAATAAAGGCCCCGTAGACCCGGCTCGCTCCCGCCCTCTGGAGGGCCTCCTTGGCCCTCAGGAAGGTGGCTCCGCTGGTGAGGACATCGTCCAAAAGAAGCCAGGCCCCCTCCACCCTAAGGGCCGGGGCGAAGAGGTCCTCCGGGAGGCGGTGGCGGGCCCGGCCCCGGGTGGGCTGGCTGGGAGCGTAGCGCACCCGGCGAAGGGCTCTCCGGTAGGGGAGGCCGAGGAGGCGGGCCACCTCCCGGGCGAGGAGCTCGGGGGGGTTATACTCGGAG